>RFIZ01000248.1 GCA_003695105.1 Fidelibacterota bacterium | reverse complement strand
GTTCGAGGATGCCCTGATCGATGTCTATACCCAGGATCTCAAAACTGTCCAGGCGACGGATGTGGGCATCACGGCCGACCAGCTCCGGTCGGAGGTGTCGGAATGGGTGACTCCGGTGGAAGTGGAATTGGGCGAATCCAAATACACCGTGGTGGACGACCGGGAAGGCCACATCCCGCTGATCATCAATTCCCAGGTCCAGCAGTTCATCGAATTTTTTCAGACCAAGCGTCGCGATGAATTCGAACGATGGCTCACCCGCTACATGAAATACCGGGATGTGGTCCGGACCATCCTGAAGGAACACGGGCTGCCGGAGGAATTGGAATTCCTGGCCCTGATCGAGTCCGGCATGAATCCCAAGGCCTACAGCCGGGCCAATGCCTCCGGGATGTGGCAATTCATGTATTTCACCGGGAAAAAATATGGCCTGAAGCGAACCTGGTATGTGGATGAACGCCGTGATCCGGTCAAAGCCACCCACGCCGCCTGTGAATACATCAAGGATTTGTACGCGGAATTTGACGACTGGTACCTGACACTGGCGGCATACAATTCCGGTGAAGGGCGGATTCGGCGGGGGATACAGTTGCATAACACCCGCGATTTCTGGCAATTGCGTTCTCTGCCCCGGGAAACCCGCAACTATATTCCCTATTTTCTGGCAGCGGCCCTGATCTGCCGGAATCCGGAACAATACGGATTTACCCTGCCCCAGGTAGAGCCGTATGCCTATGATGAAGTGGAACTGGAAAAAAGTGCCGACCTGAATGTGCTGGCCCGGTGTTGCGGGATTTCCGTCAACGAATTACGGGATCTGAATCCGGAGTTGCGCCAATCGGCCACGCCGGCCAATTCCATTTATTTTCTCAAGATCCCCCACGGAAAGACGCGGGAGTTTCTGGCGGCCTATCAGGCCCTGCCCGATGAGGAACGGTTTGCCCCCCAGTATATCGTGCATCGGGTCCGGCGCGGGGAGAGCCTGTGGACCATCTCCCGGAAATACCATGTCTCCATTCATGACCTGGCGGCGGTGAACAAAATCAAAAACCGGCACCGTATCCAGGTCGGACAAAAATTGACCATTCCCATTTCCTCTCCCCGGACTTCAGGCCGGTCTGCCGTAGCCCAGAGTCAAGGGCCACCGGGGACCCAGAAAATCATTTACACGGTCAAAAAAGGGGACACCCTGGGCCAGATCGCCGAAGATTACCATACCCGGGCCAGCTATATCCGACGCTGGAACGGCCTGCGCTACCGGGAATACATCTATCCCGGCCAGAAACTGGTCTTGTGGGTGAAGTCCAGTTGAAACGGCAACGCCCGACTCCCAATCGCTGGGTGTGGACGCTCCTGGCGCTCATCCTGGCCTTCTTTCTCCTGTCGCAGATCCGGTCCTGCGGTCGCGAGGATGACGGCCTGGCTTTCGGCAGCCGGGTGGGGCAGGTCACGGTGGAAGGTCCCATCTTCACGGCGGACAAGTGGGTCGCCCAGCTGGAAGATTTCCGGGAGCGGTCCGATATCAAGAGCATCGTCCTGCGGATCAACAGTCCCGGGGGCGGTGTCGCCGCCTCCCAGGAATTGTTCGAAACGGTGAAACGGGTAAATGCCGAAAAACCGGTGGTCGTTTCCATGGGATCGGTGGCGGCCTCCGGAGGATATTATATTGCCCTGGGTGCCCGGACCATCATGGCCAACCGCGGGACTGTGACTGGCAGCATCGGCGTAATCATGGAATATCCGGTGGTAACGGAATTCATGTCCAAGGTGGGCCTGGAGATGGAGACGGTGAAAAGCGGCCCCCTGAAGGATGCCGGATCTCCCACCCGGGAAGCCACTGCAGCGGACCGGGCCTATTTTCAAGAGGTAGTGCAGAATTTATACGACCAATTCGTGGCCGATGTGGCTGCCTATCGGAAACTCCCGGAAGGGGAGGTACGGGCCCTGGCCGACGGCCGGGTCTATACCGGGGTACAGGCCCAGGAAGCGGGCCTGGTGGATACACTGGGAACCCTGACCGATGCCATCGCCCTGGCAGGACAACTAGGAGGGATACCGGGCAGGCCCCGGGTGGTAAAACCGGTGGAACGGACCCCCTGGATCAAACACCTCCTCTGGGGGGCAATCCAACAACTGGCCGGTGAAGGGGTGCAGGAGGGACCCCTCTTTCGCTGGCAATGGAGGGTACAATGACAAAACAGGAAATCGTTGATGTGGTTTCTGCCGCCACGGGTCTGACCAAGGTGGAAACGGAAGCCGTCATGAACGGAGTGATGCAAACGATTATTGAATCCCTGGAACGGAACGAACGGGTGGAACTGCGCGGTTTTGGCACCTTCGGGGTCAAACACCGGCAGCCCAAAAAGGCGAGGAATCCCGGAACCGGCGAACCCATCTATCTGCCGGAGCGGTATGCCCCCACCTTCAAACCGTCCAAGATCATGCGGGCCAGGGTTAACACATCTCTGATGAAAAAATAGAGGAACTATGCCAAGCGGTAAAAAACGAAAACGGCGGAAGATCAGCACCCATAAACGGAAAAAGCGTCTTCGCGCCAATCGGCACAAGAAAAAGAAGGTATAACCGGCGGCCCCGGCGTCATCCGGGGCCAGCCATCCCGGGGAGGATTCATGGATGAATCCCGCATCTATCGTGTTTCGGAAATCACGGATGATATCCGTGAGTTGGTGGAGGAACGCTGGTCGCGGGTCCGGATTCGCGGCGAATGTTCCAATGTGACCCACCACCGCTCCGGTCACGTCTATTTTGTTCTGAAGGAAGCCAACCATGAACTGCGCTGTGTTTTGTTCAAGGGCTATGCCCAATGGTTGCGCTTCCGTCTGGAAGACGGCCTGGAAGTGATCGTGACCGGGCGGATTACGGTGTTCACCCAGCGGGGTCAGTTGCAATGTGTGGTGACCACCGTGGAACCCGCCGGCCAGGGCACGCTCTTTTTGGCGTTGGAACGCCTGAAAAACCGCTTGCAGGCCGAAGGACTGTTCCGGAACGATCGCAAACGGCCTCTACCGCCGCTGCCGCAACGGGTGGGGGTGCTCACGTCCGACACCGGCGCCGCTATCCGGGACATTTTACAAATCCTGGAAC
>RFIZ01000247.1 GCA_003695105.1 Fidelibacterota bacterium | reverse complement strand
TTTCAGGATCTCTTTCAGTTTATCGGTGTGGATCCGCTGGGGCGCCGCGTCCCCTCCCGGAGAATCAATCCCTCCGGCCGGTTGCGGTGGGGACTCCTGGGGGGCGGCATCCGGAAGACGGCGGACTTTTTGCGCCGCCGGGAATGGTTTGCGCTTTTGAACGGCCTCAAGCGTTCCGCTCTCCTGCAAAAGTTGCTTTATCGGGCCACCCCGGTGGAAACGGATCAATTGGAAGCTCAGATCCCGCCGGAGGTCATCCCGACTTTCAATACCTATCTGGAAGCAGCCGAAGCGCTGCTGGGACGGGATTTTTCCGGGTGGAAGCGGACGCCGGTTACCAGCTGAACTGAAGATTCAGATAGGATTGCTTTATGCCCAGGGCCTGGTTCTCCCGGTACAGAAATTGGAGTTCCCAGACAGGAGTCAACGTCCAGACGGCCTGCACATCCATGTACCAGCCGGACACAGGTGTTCCCACCAAGAGAGGCGTATTCTCGTCCAGGGCCGGATCCCGGTCGTTGTAATTGTCCCAGACCGATGATCCCAGCCCGGACCCTTTGGCGGCATATCCCAGAGCAAGCGAGGCATAGAGGCGGGGCGAAAGCCAGGTCTGGAGGGTGGCGGTAGTCAGGCGGGAGCTGGGTCCCAGGGGAAAACCTAGATTTTCTCCCAAATGGGTGAATGTATTGACCGAATCCTTATGGGTAAAGGTCCAGGGACGGCTGATCGTGTGTTGCAGGGAGACCAGCAAGGGGTGGGAACGGAGGCGGGTCGCCCAACGGTAGCCCAGCTGGAAGACGAATTTATTGCCCCACCAGGGCTGAAGCAGTTTCGCCCATTGCAACTCATCCCAGACCAGTGTGACATAGGCGATGCCGCGATCATGAACCCGGGCCAACAGATCGAGACTCATGAGGACGTTGTCCCGGTCTCCCAAATTGTGTTCCTCGGCCCAGTAAAAATTGACAGGCAGAAGGTAGCTTTTTTCCTGCCGGTGACCATAGATGACCATTTCTGTATAGGCCATGACCAGGCGGGGAGAGGGAGCCCAGCGGAGGCGCTGGGCGGCCAGGTGTTTCGGGGATGGTTGTGGCTGCTGATGAAGGGCGTTTCCGCTTTCGGCCGCCAGATCCGCCTGCAGGATATCCAATTGAAGCTGACGATAGGGAAGCCGCAGACGGAAAAAGGGGAAGGGCGCTGCGGTTCCGGAGAGCAGGGGGGCGGTGTTTCCGCCCGGTCCCCAACGCAAAGGGTATTGGCCCAGGGTCAGTTCGCCCCAGGGGGTGGTCCAGCTGAAACCGGATTGGGCCTGATACCACAACAGGTACCCGATATCCGGGTAAAAGCGGTACGACTGGTGACGGAAGGTAGTGGAAACAGGTACCGAGAGACCCGCTGCGGATTCCCGATACATGGTAAATTGGCTGAAAAGAGTTATCGGTCCCTGCCGGGCCTGAATCAGGACCCGGTCGGCGCCGGACCAGCGCGGCGGAATCCCCGTCTGTCCCCACAATTCCTCCCAGTGAATTTTCAGGTTCAAGCTGCTGTCGGCATACGTCAGCACATGGGCGTCACGGCTCGACCGGTCTGACCGGAATTTCAGAAGCCGAAAGTGGGGGGTTGAATCCGGAAGAAATTCGTTTTGGTAGCGCACCGTGGGGTCCGAAGAGCTTCCGCCGGTCTCCCGGGGTACCAGAGAGTCCAGTTGTTGATAAGTGTAGGGACCCTGGAGGTCAGCCGCCAGGGGTACGTCTCCCGCTGCGATCCGATATTGCAGCCAGGCGGAAACGGGATCTTCCCCGGGAAGAGGAAAGGTCTGACCTGAGGCTGCGGAACCCACCAGCCAGAAGAACAGTAGGAGAGTGCCGCGGAGTGTATAGGTCCGGTATTGCAATGATGTCCGTAACTTGCTTTCTGTAGAACGGGGCTGTAAATTTATGACAAAATAAAGGAGCCTGCCGCACAAGATCGCTAACAGTTTTTTGCCCTAAACCCTTTCTGTAAGGAATCAGATGCAAAAAGTGTTCAGCGATCGGTCATACGTGACCCACCGCACGGCGCGTTATTCCCAAATCCGTGTATCCTCCGTGGGTGCGTCATGACTGAATACATTCCCAATCTTCCCAATCGATTACCGAAATGGATCACGGGCTGGTGCCTGCTGGGCCTGGATCTGTTGGCAGGCTGGCTGGCCTTTGATTCCGTATTTGCGCCCTATCTCCTGGCGACCAATGCGTCGGTCTGGTTGTGGTATGCCAGTCTGGAATTTCTTTGGATCGGTCTGTTTTTATTGGGCAATCTCTACCGGGGTGAATTCACCACCTCCCGGGTGATCGAGTTCGAAACCATCCTGAAAATCACTTTTTCGGTGGTGGCGCTGATCATTTTGCTCCAGTCCCTGACCGTGGTCCAGACTCCGTTTCCGCCTCCGGCTCTGTTTCGATACTGGTTCTGGTTTACGGCCGCGTTGCTGCTGTTCCGCATGGTGGTTCGCACCACCCAGAAAGCTCTGTTGAAACGAGGCGTGGGACGGGAACATACGGTCATTATCGGCTGCAATCCCCGGGGGTATCAGGCTGCCGAAACCATGTCCCAGCAATATATTCAGGGCTACGACCTGGTGGGATTTATCCAGGCGGCCGATGATCCGGAACCGGGAGAGCCGCCTCCCTTGCCGGTCCTGGGTTCCGAACCGGACTTACAGCACATTTTGCAACAGCACCACATCTCCGACGTGGTGCTGGCCCTGGATAAACCGGACACGCAACGATTGATGAATGTGATCGCCGGGATCAATGGCAGTCCGGTAACGGTGAAAATCGTCCCCGGGCTCTATGATGTGATCAGCGGGCTGGCCCGGACAGAACAGATTGTGGGCCTGCCGCTGCTGGAAGTCAACATGAATCTGGAATCCTGGTATTTACAGCGATTCAAGCGGATTCTGGATTTGATCATCGCCTTGCCCCTGGGTCTGGTAGCTCTGCCGTTGGCTCTGGTGGTGGCGGCGGCGGTGAAACTGGATTCTCCGGGACCTGTCCTTTACCGCCAGGTCCGGGTGGGGCGCCGGGGAAGCCCGTTCACGATTTACAAATTCCGTTCCATGGTGAAGGATGCCGAGCAACTTACCGGCCCGGTCTGGTCGGAGGAGGACGATCCCCGGATCACCAAGGTGGGTCGGATCCTGCGGCGGTTTCGCCTGGATGAATTGCCCCAGCTGTGGAACGTAGTCAAAGGAGACATGAGTCTGGTGGGACCCCGGCCGGAACGACCCTATTTCGTGGAAAAGCTGATGCAGGAATTTCCCTTTTATGCCCGTCGGTTACGGGTGCGGCCCGGCATCACCGGTTGGGCTCAGATCAAACATCCCTACGACCGCAATATCACCGACGTACGCCAGAAACTGAAATATGATTTTTATTATTTGGAAAATATCAGTCTGAATCTGGATCTGAAAATCCTGGTAAGCACGGTCTGGGTCATGATTACCGGTCGCGGCCGGTAAGAATGATCCGGCCACTCCTTCTCTCCGTCGGCGCGATTCCTCTCCGGTCGGCTCAGGTGCAACGGGCCCGCCGGCGCATCGCTCCTTTCCTGGACTGGCTCCGGCCGCATGAACGTTTGCTGGACGTGGGGACCGGAACCGGGGCTGCAGCCCTTCTCCTTCAGACTCAGAATTCGGTGGTGGCGATGGACGTGCGCCCGGAGCTGCTCTTCCCGGACATTCCGGCACTGGTCTATGACGGAGTCCGAATCCCTTTCCCGGACCATACCTTTGATACGGTGGTGCTGCTCACCGTTTTGCATCACTGTACCCGGCCCCTCACGCTGGCTAGGGAATGCCGGCGGGTGGGCCGGCAGGTCATCGTGGTAGAGGATCTCATTTCTTCCCCCTGGAACCGCCGCTGGACCCGCGCCGTGGACCGGATCCTGAACCTGGAATTTCGGCGCCCCCCTCAGGCCCAGGCCAGTCATCGCCAGTGGATGACCCGGTTCCAGGCTCTGGGATTTCAGGTGGAGGAGGTGCGGTTCCGGCGGGCTGTCACCGGGGTGCAGTTGGGTTACTATCGGTTGACCTCCCGATAGATGCCGGTTGGAAAACCCCGGAAAAGAGCCATAGTTTCCTGACCTTAGCTGACAGGAAATGACCGTGTTAGACTTGAATTTTGTACGCACCCACAGCGAGACCGTCCGGGCCGGTCTGGCAGCCAAGGGAGACACCACGTCGCTGGATCCCCTGCTGGAGGTGGACCGCAGGCACCGGGAGGCCATCACCCGGCTGAATGAACTACGGGCCCGGCGCAATCGGGCATCCGAAGCCATTGGAGCCGCCAAACGGGCCGGGAAAGATGCCCAGGAGGCCATCGCGGCCATGCAGGCTGTGGCCCGCGACATCAAGCAGCTGGAACAGGAAGAATCGCGGCTGCAGCAGGAACTGCAGGACCGCCTCCTGGCCACACCCAACCTCCCCCATGCATCCGTCCCCCGGGGCACAAGCGAGGCGGATAATGTGGTGGTCCGCACCTGGGGCGAACCGTTGGCGGCGGACTTTCCCCTGAAAAACCACCTGGAACTGGGTGAAGATCTGGGGCTGTTCGATTTTCGCCGGGGAGCCAAGATGTCCGGTTCCGGCTTTCCCCTCTATACGGGTGACGGAGCCCGGCTGGAACGGGCGCTCCTCAATTTCATGCTGGATTTTCACCGGGAACGGTATGGATTCACGGAAATCTTCCCGCCCTTCGTTACCCGGCCGGAAGCCATGGAAACCACGGGTCAGTTACCGAAATTTGCCGAAGACATGTATTACATTGATCGGGATCAGGCCTACCTGATCCCCACGGCCGAAGTGCCGGTCACGAACATACATCGGGATGAAATTCTGGACGAGAGTCAGTTGCCGCTGCGGTATGTGGCCTATTCTGCCTGTTTCCGCCGGGAGGCGGGATCGTACGGGAAGGAGACCCGGGGGTTTCTGCGGCTGCACCAGTTCAACAAGGTGGAACTGGTAAAATTCGTCCGCCCGGACACTTCCTACGAAGAACTGGAATCGCTGACGGCCCAGGCCGAAGCCGTCCTCCAGGCTTTGGGTCTGCACTATCGGGTGGTGTCTCTCTCCAGCGGCGATTTGAGTTTTGCGGCGGCCAAATGTTATGATCTGGAAGTCTGGGCTCCGGGTGAGCGACAATGGCTGGAAGTGTCTTCCTGCAGCAATTTTGAGGCCTTTCAGGCCCGGCGGGGCCGCATCCGTTATCGCCGGGCGGCGGACAAGAAAGTGGATTTCGTCCACACCCTGAACGGATCAGGCGTGGCCACACCCCGGCTGCTGGTGGCCCTGCTGGAGACCTACCAGACACCGGAAGGACGGGTCCGGTTGCCGGAACCGTTACAAGCCTACATGGGAACCAGCCTGTTGACTCCATGCGACTGATCTGGGTATTGCTCAACCTGGGGGTGTGGACGGTCCTGTTGAGTCTGGTGGGAATGGTCGTGTCCCTGTTCGAGTGGCGGGGCCGCTTTTTCGGCTGGATCGCCCGCCTCTGGTCCCGGATCATACTCCGGGCGGCGGGAGTGCGCTATACGGTCCGGGGTTTGGATCAACTGAACCGCCAGGGACATTATGTATTTGCCTGCAACCACGAATCGGCCTTCGATATTCCCCTGGCCTTTGCCGGCCTGCCCTACCAGCTGGCGCCGATCTCCAAGATCGAATTGCGGAAAATTCCCTTTTTCGGCTGGGCCATGATCCTGGCGCGGCACGTGTTCATCGACCGTCGCAACCATGAACAGGCGGTGGCGGCTCTGCAGCGGGCCAAAGAAAGTCTGGAGCGGAATCCCCGGTCGGTCCTGGTCTTTCCGGAAGGCACCCGTTCTTTGGACGGAAAGGTCCATGAATTCAAACGGGGAGGGATCGTCCTGGCCCTGGAGGCGGGATTGCCCCTGGTACCGGTGGCCGTCTGCGGCACCTCGCAGGTGGCCCAAAAAGGACGCTGGGAATTGCACCCGGCTCGGGTGGAATTGCGGGTGGGCGCCCCCATCGACACGACCCGCCTGACCTACGGTGACCGGAAACGGGTGGCGGAATCCCTGCGTCAGCAGGTGGTGGACATGAAAACCGCCTGGGAGCGGCAGCGTGCCGCCTGAGTTCCTGTCCCCGCCCCTGGCGGTTCGGGAACCGCCGCCGGAAACGGATCTGGTCCGCACCTGGCTGCACCTACCCCCGGGAAAAATTTTGCGTACACTCCAGGGAGATGACCTGTTACTGCTCCAACCGGGAACACCCAACCGGAATGCCGGACCCGACATCCGGGGGGCCCGGGTCTGGTTGGGTGGACACATGCAAACGGGGGACGTGGAATTCCATCTGCGACCGCGGGACTGGTTTGATCACGGTCACGACCGGGATCCCCGGTACCGGCGGGTGATATTGCATGTGGTGATGCGGCCGGGAAGGAAGGGCCCCCACCTGCCCACGGTGGTGCTGGCGGCAGCCCAGCCTGATAGGGGTGCCTGTCCCGTTCCGGCTTCCTCGCCCCAGTGGTTGATCCTCCTGGATCGGTGGGGTCGGGAACGCTGGCGGCAACGGGTTCACTTCTGGTTTCAACCTGTATCGGCCGACCGTCTGTGGCTGGAATTGCTTCGCCTCCTGGGAAAAGGCGGTAACGAATCCCTGTGGGTTCACTGTGGCCGGCGATTGACGGCCGGCAGGGGAATCCAGAAGGTGGATCCGGACCGGTTGCCGGCTCGGGCCCGGCGGCTGCAGCTTCCCTGGAGGCATTGCGGCATTCGTCCCGCGGCCTGGCCGGAGAAACGACTGGACTGGCTCACCTGGATCGGTCGTCAGGTTCAGGCCCTGACCCGGGCACCGGAGAAGATCACTCTGGAACAAGTGGAGCAGGTCTGTCGCTTTCCAAAGACCACCGCCTACCTGACGGAGGCCCGGGGCAATGTCTGGTACCCCTGGGGGGCGGCGCAGGCTCTCCGCGCCGGGAAATGGGCAGAGGCGGACGCCTTCCGGCGGGCCTGGGACGGGTTGCGACTGCACTCACCCTATGGAAGACTGGTACGACGCTGGCCAGGCGCCGGAGCCCGGTTGCGGCACTTTCCCCTGGCCCAGGGAGGTCTGTTGCTTCAGGGACGTTATTGTTCCCGGGGATCCTGTACCGGCTGTCCCTTATTTTTGAGTTGGCATGATCCTCACGCCTGATCAGGCCCGAAACCAAATCCGGGACTGGCAGGGTGCCGGCGACCGGGTCGTTTTTACCAACGGGTGTTTCGATTTGTTGCATCCGGGACACCTGGCCCTGCTGGAAGCGGCGCGGGACCTGGGAGATCATTTGGTGGTGGGGGTCAACAGCGATACATCCGTGCGCCGGTTGAAAGGACCGGAACGTCCCCTGATTCCCGAAAAAGACCGGGCCCGGTTGTTGGACGGACTCAAACCGGTGGATCTGGTGGTGGTGTTTTCCGAACTCACTCCCCGGTCCCTGATTGCCCGTCTGGGGCCGGATATTCTGGTGAAAGGCGGGGACTATTCACCGGACCAGGTGGTAGGCCGGACCGAGGTGGAAGCCCGCGGCGGCCGGGTCGTGATCGTCCCCCTGGTTCCGGGGTACAGCACGACAGCCCTCTTGCAACGACTGAAAAATGCCGGGGGGAATTCCCTTGACACTCCCTGAGCCCTCCCTCTAATTTCGCCGGTCAATTTCACTAAGTATCGAATGCACAGACGTTTATCGGAATACGGAATCGCCCTGCTACTGGGAGGGGTCCTCTGGGCCCAGGCCCGGTTGGATACCACCGCCCTGACTCCGGTGGAACCGGAGGACAGCCTGGAGTTACGCCCGGTGGCCGCTCCCCTGGTGGAGACGGATCCGGAGCCGTCCTGGAATCAGGAAGCGGACGAACCGGAAGGGGACCGTTTACCCATGTTGCTCCGGGACGTAAAAGTCTATCTGGCCGACGCTCTGATTGCGGATCATCATGGGGATACGTTGGAAGTGGTCTACATTCTGGACCGGATTTTCGATTTATTGTCCGAAGCGGATCAAATCGGAGAGAAAACCCCGGCCCAGGAAGAGGAATTTCAGCGGTTCGAGGA
>RFIZ01000246.1 GCA_003695105.1 Fidelibacterota bacterium | reverse complement strand
GGCCGCCACGTGCTGGAGTGTGTTTGGGCGCTGGATCAGGACACCTGGACAGAGAACAACCGTCGTAATGATACTCTTCGGGTGCGTTTTCCCTGGGGACGGGTCCGGTTGAATGAATTCTTTCCCCGACCCAATAATGATCAGGCGGAATTTGTGGAGCTGGTCGCTCTCCGGTCAACGCCGCTGGAAGAGTGGTCTCTGATGGACAGTCGACACCGACCGGTCCTTTTTGGTCGCGGAGAGCTGTCGGCCGGGGAACTCTTGGTTCTGACGGGAGATTCGGTCCTGTTGTCGGCGGTGCCCGATCCGTCCAAGGTTGTCATTCTGGGCGATGCCTTTCCGGCACTCAACAACTCGGGGGATCAGATTTACCTGATGGATTTGACCGGATCAATCATTGATTCCCTGGCCTACGGAGTGGGCTGGTCCCTTCCGGATGAACATTCCCTGGAAAAACAGGCACTGGGCTTCCCGTCCATGGATCCCCATTCGTGGCGACCCTGTCAGGCGGAGGCCGGTCACACCGCCGGTCGTCCCAACTCCGTACTGCTGGCACAACGGGAAGGCCAAATCGTCCCTCCGGTCACCTGGCAGCCACAATTTCCGGCAGCGGGAGAAACTGTCCGCTGCACCACCCGGATTACCAATCAGGGCCTGGAAACCATCATGGGTACCGTATCGCTGGAAATCGATGAAGAGGAAGTGGCCGAATCGGAGGCGGTGACACTCCTCCGACTGGATACGATACCGGTGGAGCTTACATTCACGGCACCGCGGGAGGGTCCGGTTCCCTTTACCGTTACTCTGGGAATAGCCGGAGATGAGATTCCCGGGAATAATGTCTGGCGGGATACCCTCTGGTCACCGGAATCATGGGAAGCTGCCGTTTTGAATGAATTTCTGGCTGTCCCGGATTCGGGTGTGGGCGAATTCGTGGAAGTGGTTCTCCGGAAAGCGATCGCTCCCGGATCCTGGCTGCTGTCCGACGGATCTACCGAAGGACAGGCGATTGGATTCGGCGGGAAGCCGGGGGATCTGATATTGCTGGCGGAAGATTCGTCCTGGCTGTCCCTGGATTTTCCCGCAACGATCCTTGTCGCACCGTGGCCTTCGCTGAACAACAGCGGCGACAAAATTCAATTGCTGGATCCCACCGGCCGGATCATCGATTCTCTGACCTATCGGGAAGATTGGCCCCTGACGCCCGGGCGTTCCCTGGAAAAATTCAATCCGACCTATCCATCAGCCGACCCGCGCAGCTGGGGGGTGGCAGTAGGTGAGGCGGGTATGACTCCCGGTGCGCCCAACAGTGTTTACACCGACACACTAAAGGAGCCCGGCAAGATCACTTGTTTTCCCGATCCCTTTTCACCCGACGGAGACGGAATAGACGATCTACTGCGGATCCAGTATTCCTTACCCTTCCGGCAGGCAGCCCTGACGATCACCCTGTACGACGCCTCCGGACGGAAGGTTGCTGCCCCGGTGTCGCGAATGCTGGTGGGACGGAAAGGAATCGTCACCTGGGACGGAACCCGCAGTGACGGAAGTCGCGCCCGGATCGGTTTGTATCTGTTGCAGGTGGTGGCAGAAGACCGTCAGTCTTCCCGGCACTGGGAAAAAGTACAGACCGTGGTACTGGCCGGAAAACTGGGACAATAAAAAAGGGTCACCTCAGTGACCCTTGGATGCGAATGAAATGAGATTATCGCAACGTCAGTCCCACACCAATATTGGCTGTATTGAATTCGCCCATATTGTAATCGGCGTTGATACTCAGAATCGCCAGTTTCAGACGGACACCTACGATGGTGCGGAAGGTGTTTTTCCCGTCCATAGTGAAACTGACATTATCCGTTGATGTCTCCTGGGTCGCAGGGTCCGTGTACTGGTAATCATAGCTCACGTCCATGGAACTGCTTTCCAGCCCGACTCCACCATAGACCGTCAGGAAGGGAATACTTTTACTGATCTGCAGGGTGGAAATGCTGTTTTTTACAGAGATAATGCTTCCCAAATCCAAATTAGTATAATAATAACCTACGGAAACCCGGGGAAGCACCAGATTGGGAATGGGGATGAACTGGTTGAGACCGATTTTCCCACCGAAGCCAAAAAAGGACAGGTCTCCCAGATCTCCGGCCGGCATTTTCGGGAACCCGCGTACGGACAATTCAATACTCATGGGGAGACCGATACTGGCCTGAGGCATGACCATGGGAAAAGCAGGCAGGTTAAACCCTTGGGGCGTCTTGATCGTCGGAACATAATCGGTCAGTAATCCGCTGATTGTCGAAGCGGGAACCAGGCTCTGGATTTGATCCTGGGAGAGTCCACTCTGCTGAGCCAGAGAACCATAGATTGCAGCCGAAGCAGCCGCCTCGTCTACGGTGATATCATGGCTGGTTTTTTCACCAAAGAGGGTGGAGGATGTCCGATCGCTTTCGTAGACATCATCCAGGTTTAAGGTGACGGTATAACTGCCCACGCCGGAAACGTCAATGGGGATGTCCACGTTACTGGGCGGGATATAAAAGTCGTAGGTTTTTCCGGCGTCGGTGATCATCGTTGCGGCAACGTTTATCGTCACATCGAACCCCAACATTTTGTGAGGCCGGGCCGTATGAAAGGTGCCGGAATTCACGCCCATGCCAAAGGCGGTGACGGCCGGTCCCAGATATCCCTGGGCATTGTTTTCCGCCAGAGACTGAAGCGTCTCCTGCAGACTCTGGGCCTGACTGAACGAAAGCAGACTAACGGCCAGAAGTAAGATGAATGGTTTTTTTCCCATGAGGGTCTCCTTCAGGTTGTTCAAACGATATCTTGTGTCCTCCAACAAGATTGGATACAAAGAATTTAGAGTTTTGGGAAAGAATGGCAAACGAAACTTTTCCCTCTGTGCGATGGCTCACCCGGAACTCTGCCACCGTCCGGATCGTAGTGAAAAGAAAAGCACGGAGGTTGAGATGAAGAAATGGATTTGGCTACCAGTGGTTTTATCTCTCCTGTGGGGACAGGAAAAACTGTTCAAACGCATTGAAGTGGAAGAAGAAAACGGCCAGGAGAAAAAGACAGAAGTCAAGGTCACCATCGATGATGAAAACGCCCAGGTGGAAGTGACCCGGGATGGAAAGACGGAAACGTTGGAATTTCCTCTGGACGAGAAGGACGAACCGGCCATTCAGAAGAAATTAGCGGAACTGGGAGTCGATTTGGATGACTTGGGTCTGGGCGATGAAGATCAGGATCAATGGTTGAAGAAATTTTCCTGGACACCGGAGCCCCGGCCGTTTTTGGGAGTTCAACCCCAGGAACTGACAGATCAGTTGCGTTCCTATTTCGGTCTGGATGCCGATGGCGGGGTCCTGATCGCCGAAGTGATTCCGGACAGTCCGGCCGAAGACGCCAAATTGAAAGCCGGGGATATCATCCTGAAAATCGATGATACCCGTATTTCGGACGTGGACGAACTGATGGAAGTGATCGCCGACCGGGATCCGGGAGAAACGGTCAGCATTGAATACGTTCGCAACGGGAAAACGAAACACACCAAAGCTACCCTGGAAGAAAAAGAACCGGAGGAAATGACCTGGTTCGGAAAAGGGTTCAAAATGCCGCCCCTGCCGCAATGGAAATCACCTCCTTTCATGTTCTTTCCTGAGGACGACCAGGAGGATTTGAAGGCGGAAATTGAATCTCTGAAGGACGAACTGGAACGGATGCAGCAGCAACTGGATTCGTTGCGGGAATAAGCGAGAAACCGCTGAGCACCCGACCGGCTCTCCGGAGCCGGTTTTTTATTTGGATTGAAATGGCAGCCGATTGACCGTTATTTTTCCCGGTGTGAATATCCTCTCTACAGGGAAATGACTCTTCGAAACCTTCTTTGCCTTGTGGGACTGACAGGCGGTTTGTTCGGTCAGTCCTCCCTGCTCTGGCCCACCAATGCCGGGAAGGAATTGTCCTCCAACTTTGCCGAATACCGCTCGGACCATTACCACACGGGAATCGATATCAAGGCAGGCGGTGCGCCCGGTGCCAAAGCCTTCGCCGTGGCGGACGGATATGTCAGCCGGATCGCCACCAATTTTACCGGTTACGGAAAAGCCTTGTATCTGACCACCGATGACGGGAAGATCGCCGTCTATGCTCATCTGGAATCCCTGTTTCCGGAGCTGGAAGATGTCCTCCGGATTCAACAGGCGCAGGCAGGATCGTATTTCGTCGACGTACAGTTCAAACCGCAGGAATTTCCCGTTCACCGGGGCGACGTGTTGGGAATCGTAGGAGACCGGGGGTATTCTTTTGGGCGGCACCTGCATTTTGAAATCCGCAATTCCAGGGAACGGCCCCTGAATCCCCTGCTGGAAGGCTTCGGGGTCATCGACCATTTATCACCACTCCTGAGCCGTCTGGTGGTCATTCCGCTCGATTCCGGCGCCACCGTCAATGCCAGCGCACTGCCCCAGATCGTACCGCTGTATTTTGACCGCACCGGGGTATACCTGCCGCCGGATACGCTCCAGGTGGAAGGTCCGGTGGGTCTGGCCGTGGAAGTAGAAGATCGCATCCAGGGCGTTCCGAACCGCTATCAAATCCAGCGGATTCGCATGGAAGTGGACAGCACGCTGGTCTTTCGGAAAAAATATCAGCAACTCGACTTCTCCCGCTCCCGGAGGATCAATCTGGATCGGGATTATCGGTTGTACCGCTACCACCTGGGATCTTTTCAGCGCCTGTTCGTCAATCCCGAGGGAGCGTTCCCGGCCATCGGCGACGGGCGGTTGCAGTTGACACCGGGCCTGCACCAGGTAGACCTGGTAGCTTCGGACGCCGCCGGAAATTCCGCCCGGGCCCGGATCATGGTTTACTCCGGTCCGCCCCGTACGATCCAGGTGGAGCTCCTGTCCCGTCAACCGGATACCTGCCGGTTCCTCGTCCGGGCCGACACTTCCCTGGCTCTGCATAAATTGACCGTTTACAGTTTCACGGGGCATGGCTACGCCGATCTGAAAGAAGAGTTATCGACCCGGCGGCGCGGGCCCGGTGAATGGCAGGTGGCGTTACCGGCCTGGCGCTGTGAGCGGAAAGCGCTTCAATTTTTGGCCCAGTTCCGGGGCGGCTTGTTCAGCTATCCGGTGCACTGGATTCCGGAAAAGCTGCGGAACCCGGTGCTGGACACCCGGGTGTCCCTGGACGTGGATATGGTGGAGGGGGGCGTTCACCTTCAGTTGGAAACGTCCCAGACCGTAGCCGCCCACCCGGTTGTGTATCTCTATTTTGGTCCGGACGGACGGGTTCGATCGATTCCGGTGCATCAGATTCAACCTACGGTCTACCTGAGTGAACGGCTGCGGCCTGCAGAGTTGGACCGCCTGACCCGCGTGGATGCGATTCTACGGGATCAGCAGGAAAAGATCACCCGGTTTACCGTTCTACCCCGCTATGTGGATCCAACCCGGCGGACGGAAATCTATTCCCCGGACCATGCCTGCTCCATGCTGATTGAACCGGACCGATTGTATGCTCCCGCCGTGGCCTGGATCGAGCGCGTGGCCCGGACCGTAGATCCCCCCACCGGACGGCGATTGACCCCGGCTTACCAGTTGCAGCCCTTCGATGTCCCCCTGAAGCAACCGGTGAAAGTGGCTCTCCAGTACCCGGAACCCGAACGCTTTACCGCCAATATGGCCCTGTTTTATTTCGACGATGAGAAAGAGAAATGGACCTATCTGGAGACGCGGCGGAATGATCGCAAAAACCTGTTGCTGGCCGAGGTGGAAAGCCTGGATGCCGTCACGGTGATCCAGGACTCCCTACCGCCGGTGATGAACGGTTCCTTTCCGGCCGATCAGGGTATGTATCGGAGCGAGGACGTGCAGGTAATCCGGGCCCGGTTTGAGGATGATCTGGCGGGAATCCGGGAATCGGAAGCCGGTATTATCGTCACGCTGGACGGAACCCGTCTCTGGGGCGATTACCAGCCGGTGAAACAGGAGTTCCGCTATGATCTGGTTTCCCCCCTGGCGCCGGGCCCTCATCAGGTGCATTACCGGGTCTTGGATCAGACCGGGAATGAATTCCAAACCATAATACACTTTCAGGTGGAATAATTGTTTTTTCCCTACAAAGATGACAATCCCCGGGTTCTGGTTCCCTATGTCATGTATGGAATCATCGCCCTCAACGTCCTCGTATTCCTCTTTCAACTGGGACTGCCGACCCTGAGTCGTTATGAGTTCACCCTGAGTTACGGACTGATTCCGGGATTGCTGGGCCGGGTTTCAGTACCGGAATTACTCAACTATCACTCGGAATATTTGAGTCATCTCTATGCTCAATACATCACGGTGGAAGCTCAACCCCATTCCCCGCTGATCACGATTTTCACCTCCATGTTCATCCACGGGGGCTTCGCCCACATTTTAGGCAATATGTGGTTCCTGTGGATATTTGGTGACAACGTGGAAAGTTCGTTGGGACACGTCCGGTTTGCACTGTTTTATCTCCTGTCGGGGTTGGGGGCCGCCCTGGCCCAGATCACCATTGATCCCGGATCGGTCATTCCCATGATCGGCGCCAGCGGAGCCATTGCCGGAGTGCTGGGCGCCTACATGATCCGTTTTCCCCGGGCCAATGTCCACGTCTTTCTCTTTCTGTTCATTTTTTTCACGACCATCCGGGTCCCGGCTTTCATCGTAATCGGGCTGTGGTTTCTGGAACAACTCACGAACGGATTGGGATCGCTGGGACTGAATACCACCGGCGGCGTGGCCTGGTTTGCCCATGTGGGAGGATTTATTGCCGGCATCGGTTTTGAACGCCTGTTCCGCCAGAATCGGAGGTTACGATGGATCTGAAATCCAAACTTGTTCATATAGCTCAGGACATGCGCCAGCGGTCCCGGGCACCGTATTCCCAGTACCGGGTCGGAGCCGCAGTGGCGACGGCCGACGGAGCCGTCATCGGTGGCTGCAACGTGGAAAACGCGTCCTACAGTTTGACCTGTTGTGCCGAGCGGGTTGCTCTTTTCCGGGCCGTGGCGGAAGGACACCGGCACTTCCAGGCGCTGGCCGTAGCCACGGAAGACGGAGGTTCACCCTGTGGCGCCTGCCGCCAGGTGATGTGGGAGCTGTGCGGGGAGATTCCGGTCTATCTGGTTGACGGGAAGGGTGCGGTCCGCGAGACCACGAGCGGCCGGCTCCTTCCGGCGGCTTTTGATGCAGACTCTCTGTCTTCCCCTACCTAAAGAACGGTTCGCGGCTCTAGTTTTCTTCTTCGGCCAGATTCCGGAAGTTGGGAAAGAATTCCCCCGTGCGTTGCCGATACTCCAGGTACGTCCGGCCAAAACGATCCTGCAATATCCGATCCTCACGACCGGCAATCCAGGACCAGACCAGGCTCAGCGGCAGAACGCTGATCAACAGCAGCCAGGATTTCTGCCACACGGTCAACAACCCGGTGCAGGAATAGACCAGAGCACTGTACAGGGGATGGCGAACGAACCGGTAGGGTCCTTCCGTGACCAGGGTGCGACCCCATTGATGGCGGCGAAGCGCTACCAGTCCTCCCCCGCCCAGATACAAGAGATCGGATAAAAAGAGGATTGCCAGTCCCCACCGCAGCCAGTTGGGAAGGGGCAGTTCCGGCAGGTCGAACCAGTGTTCCAGTCCGATACCCAGTCCCCAGAAGGTCAGGGTGGCGAGAAGGGCGATCACCGCCGGAAAGCGGAGCGGGGCCGATTTATTTTTTGCGGGGAACATAGAGATCGGTGACGGTTCCGGTGAACACTTCCGCCGCGTTGGCCACGGTTTCCGACAGCGTGGGATGGGCATGGATGGTCAGCCCCAGGTCCTCCGCATCGGCTCCCATTTCGATGGCCAGGGTGGCTTCGGCGATCAGTTCACCGGCGCCCGGTCCTACGACGCCTGCTCCCAGGACCCGCTTGGTGTCCGGATCAAAGAGAATTTTGGTTTTGCCTTCCTTTCGTCCCAGTGCCAGGGAACGACCGCTGGCGCCCCAGGGAAATTCTCCTTTGGCGTAGGGAATCTGATCGGCTTTGGCCCGGGTTTCCGTCAGACCGGTCCAGGCTATTTCGGGATCGGTGAAAATGACGGCCGGAATGGCCCTGGCATCGAAAGCCGCGGGCAGACCGGCTATGACTTCGGCCGCCACTTTCCCTTCATGGGTGGCTTTATGAGCCAGCATGGGATCGCCGGCAATATCGCCGATGGCGTAAACGTGCGGCACGTTGGTGCGCTGGCGGTTGTCCACGGCAATGTGTCCCCGCTCGGTTAGGCGGATGGAGGTGTGGTCCAGACCCAGGCTATCGGTGTTGGGTCGGCGGCCGACGGAGACCAGAACCGTGTCAAAGGTTTGCGAAGTCGTTCCCTGGGGGCCTTCGAAGGTTACGTCCAGCCGGTCCCCTTTACCCGGTTTCACATCAACTACCCGGGTCTTCAGGAGGATGGCACTGAATTCCCGTTTCAGCTTTCGGGTCAGGGGGCGGACCAGATCGGGATCGGCGCCGGGGAGAAGGGAATCCATGAATTCCACCACACTCACTTCGGACCCCAGGGCGGAATAGACGGTGCCCATCTCGAGTCCGATGTAGCCACCGCCGATGATAAGCAGGCGGCCGGGGATTTCGGCCGGATTCAAGGCGCCGGTGCTGGTGATGACCCGGGGATGGGATGCGGGCAGCCCCGGTATCAGGGCCGGTCGCGACCCGGCGGCGATGATCACATCGTCAAAGGTGACTCTCACCGGGCCGGAGTCGGTGTCGACCTGGAGCTCCCGGTCGCTGCTGAAGCGGGCGGTGCCCTGCAGGGTGGTGACGTTCCGGGCCTGGGCCATCCGGGCGATGCCCTGATTCAGCTGGCCTACGACCGATTGTTTCCACTGAACCAGCGACGGCAAATCAATTGTGGGGGCGGTGAAGGTCACGCCTTTGTCGGCCAGTTCCCGCGTTTCGGCGATCACCCTGGCCACATGGAGCAGGGCCTTGGAAGGAATGCAGCCCCGGTTGAGGCACACTCCGCCCAATACATCATCTTTTTCGATCAGGAGAACATCTTTTCCCAGATCGGCGGCCCGGAAAGCGGCGGCATAGCCACCGGGACCGGATCCCACTACAACCACATTGTGGTGGAGGTGGCGGTCGCTCACGGCATCACCTCCCAGGAGGCGATCAAGTCCGGGTCCGAGAGGAGTCGGGACAGACCGGCTGTAAATCGGGCGCCGGCGGCTCCGTCGATGACCCGGTGGTCGTAGCTGAGGGAAAAGGGCAGGAT
>RFIZ01000245.1 GCA_003695105.1 Fidelibacterota bacterium | reverse complement strand
GATTTACAGTCCCACCGCCGGGGACACCAGTTTGCTGAGCTACGGGCCGGATGGCGTCAAGGGAACCAGTGATGATCTGGAGCTCCACCTGAAATAATTCATCGAGGTATGATTATGGTAACGAAACAATCACCCACTCCTCGAAACAAAGAATCCGCCTTCACCTTGTTTCAATTGATTGCCCTGATCGTGGTCCTGGGCATTCTGGCGGCGACAGCCATCCAGGTCGTAGTCGTACTCACTCCTTCCAGCTGGGAGGCCGAAGCACGGGCTGAAATGGAACAGATCCGGTGCGCCATCGTGGGCTGTACCGAAGGCGATTGTGGTTTTCTGGGGGATAACGGTTCCGTGCCCTCCAATCTGCAGGATCTGCTGCAAGATCCGGGGAACAATCTGTATTGCAACTGGCTGGGACCCTATCTTGACGTGAGCTTTGTGGACAATCCCCTGGATTACCTCTACGACCCCTGGGGCAATCCGTACATTTGGGATCCCACCAATCTGACGCTCACTTCCACGGCGGGAGGCAACGGCGCCGATCCCATCGTCCTGGATTTGTCCAGTCAAATCAGCGACTTGTTGAACAATGTGGTCCAATACCAGTTCACCGACGCCAACGGCGTGCCCCTGGACACTTCTTCCATCAGTGTGTTCGTGAATTACGGCTGCGGCAATATCCAGTTGAGCTACAATTCATCCATGGGGTTTTACGGGGAAGGGATACCCAATTGCGGTCTGGAAGTCCTGGTCGTTTCGGGCACCGACACCCTCCACCCCCCCGCCTGTCCGAATCCGCCCTGTGAACCGGCACCCATCACCTGTAATTATGGGACGATCCAGTATGCCGGAGGCGCGGCTTTATCCGGCACCACCAACGACATACTCAGTTTCAATGCCTCCGCCACCGGTAATTGCCAGTTTAGTATTCAAAGTGTGGCCTTTGAGTGGTCCGGCACCACCTGGTGCAATCAAACTCCCTACCTGGAATCGTTCAAAGTCGGCGGCAGCACGTACTGGGACTATCAGGTGGACAACAACGGCGTGCGGGCCGTGAACGGACAGGAACTGGTGTTGCGGAGTACGTTGCTGGTCACTCCCGGGACTCCTCTCAACATCACGGAAGTGAAATTCGCCGATTCCCGCACCGGGTCCGCCAATCCCATTCAAATGGACGGCACCCATTTCAACATGTATTTCTATTCCGATCTGGCTCCGCGACAATTGATCTCTTTCAACGCTCCCGGCACCGCGCCGGTAGCCGCCGGACTGATTTATTCCGGCGGTTCCCTGTCTGTCAGCGGCAGCCACCATGAAAACGTGTCCTTCGATCTGACCAATCCCGGGGATTGTTGCATCACCATTGCCGACATGATCGTGGAATGGGATACGACTGCCACCATCCCCTATTTCGAGGAAATCAAAATCGGCGGCACCACTTATTGGAAAGACAGCGATTGCAAATTGGCTTCCGGCCAATACGTGGCTCTGGACGACAACATTTCGTTCTGCAATGGCACCAAAACCATCGAGCTGAAAGGGTTTTCCACCGACCGCGGCGACGACTGGGGCGATCATTATTCCGATCCCACCGCCACTGCATCCATCAGCGGATCGATCAATATCAATCCCAACAACAACAGCAGCTACCAATTTTACCTGGTGAAAACCGATGGCAGTCTTATCACTCGTGATGATCTGACCCAAAATGCCTCCGATTTCACCGGCAATGCTCAGTGGGTTCACGTCAAACCGAAAGGGAACGGAAACCAGAACGGCCTGACGGTGGACGGGTCCGCCTACACGCTGCAAAACGGGAAACAGTATGATATTTCCGCCGCTTCCATGTCCGTCCATCTCTACAACGATAACCGCGTAGGCGGATTGGCGATGGGACAATGGTGGATCGACATCACCGCCTCCAGCGCCGTTATCACCGAAAACGGCCACGGGTATTATCAGGATGATCAGTCCCATTCTTACACGCCGTATATCCACCGCTATTCCTGTGAAAATTCCAACACCGGTGGCGGCGGCAGCCATGATGATCACGGCAGTCACAATGATCACGGCAGTCACAGTAGTCATTCCGGCGGGTCTTACTATTCACCGCCCGATTGCCCCGACAGCGACGGCGACGGCCGCATCACCATTACCCATTACCCGGATACAACGGCCAGCGACGTGCAGGTCCTGTGTATTTCCACGGCGGCCTGGGATGCCCATAAGGCTCACGGGGACGCCTGCGGGACTCCCAGCCGGGAAGATATGTACGAATGTTCCACGGAACCGGACCATATCAGCGGGCATGGAGATCGACTGGATATGCGGGGTCATCACCTCACCGTAACCTTGATCGCCACCGATGGAACCCGATATCCGTTCGAATTCGATACCGATACCCGCAGCGGCCCGGCCCTGTCCATCTACAACAACAACATCGATGTGTCCGGATCGGGTCATTACACGGTGGAATTCGATATCAAAAACACCGGGGACAGTCCCGTGGAAATCGCCCAGGTCACCGGGATCTGGGACCAGAGCAACGCCTATGCCTCCAAATTCAAAGTGGGCAGCACCACCTACTGGGACGCCGGCAGTGACGATCGTCTTTCCAGCGGTGGTGTCCTGGACCTGGACAATTACATTTTCCTGGAAGCCAATGAACGGGTTACCATGAAATTCGAACGGTTCAAGGATGCGCTCACCGGCGGCAGCGATGTGGATATGCGCGGGGTCGATTTCACGGTTCGGTTCTCGGCCGTGGGAGATAACAACGACTATACCGTGTCCTTCACGACACCCGGAACCGGAGGCGGCAGTCATAACGATCACGGCGGTCACGGTAGTCACGGAGACCACGATCATTAACCGGTGGGGACTCCTCTCCGACCTCCCGGTGGCGGGTCGCGGGGTGTAACCCCGTCCGATCCCTCCCGCCCATGAAACCGCGTTCCCCATTTTCGGCCGGGTTCACCCTGATTGAACTGGTGCTGGTCATCATCATCATGGGCATCCTGGCCGGTATCGCCCTGCGGTCCACCACCCGCATCACCCTCAATGCCAAATTCAACGAAACCTTCGAGGAGATGCAAATTCTGAAGAAAGCCATCGTGGGCGATCCGAACATTATTCAAAACGATGTTCGCACCAGTTACGGCTATGTCGGAGATACGGGAGTCATGCCGCCTACCCTGGATGACCTCTTTTCCAATGTAGCGGGGAAGACCGGTTGGGCCGGACCCTATGTGGAAACCGGGTATACCAACGATCCCTCCGACTTCAAACGGGATGCCTTCGGAGTCATGTACCGCTATGTAGTACCCACGGTCGGAACCCAGGCTCCCAAGATCTGGACGCCCGCGGACGGGGACACCATCACCGTGGAGATCGCCTCCAGCCTGAACGCGATTCTGAACAACACCATGAAAGTAAGGCTCTATTCCGAAAACGGGGTGGAGATCAACGGCAGCAACGGCAAGGTGGATGTCTATTATTCCTCCGCCTGGCATCCCCTCACCTATTCCGCCGCCAATGGTTTCAAAATTTCCACCGTGCCGATCGGTCTGCGCCAATTGCGAGCCATTTCCGCCGGCGACACGGTCTACAAAACCATTTCGGTCGAACCGGCCAACGGCACGACCGCCGGTACCATCAACATGACAGTGTACCCCGATTTCGGCAATTTGACCTATGTCGCCGGTTCTGCTTCCGTGGGAGGAGCCGGCTCCAATCAGGTCAGTTTCACCGTCACCAACACCGGAACCCCGACCTTCCGCGTTAACAAAATGACCATCACCTGGACCGCCCTCCCCAATGACTGCTGGAATTGCAATTCTCCCTATCTCAGTGAAGTTCAGAAATCCACCACCTATTGGAAATGGAACACCGGCGGCCGCAGCGCCTGTGTAGCCAGCGGAGCCCAAATCGTCCTGGATGCCACCATGGCCCTTTATTCCGGTCCCAATTCGGTGGGTCCCCTGATTTTCCTGGACGGTACGGACGGAGCCACGGCCAACGCCATCAATATGCAGGCCAGTCATTTCACGGTTCGCTTCGAATCGGCCACGGCGCCTTCCCAGTCCATCAGTTTCGATACGCCCGGTTCCTGTTCCGCCCCGGTCCTGACCCAGAGCGGCGCCGCCACCAAAGTCAATAACGCACGGTTGTCGGTGACGATTCAAAATCCTGGTGCCTTGCCCATCACCGTCACCTCCATGACCGTTTCCAGCGATATCACCACCAGCGCTTACCTGGATCGGATTCGATACAACGGCGCCAATGTCTGGCAGGCCCTGGTGGGCGCCTGCAGTTCCGTAGCCCGGCCTTCCATCGCCAATAACGCCATCGGCACCGCCGACTTTTCCATCTGTTCCTATGCCCTGCCCACCATCAACGGCGGCGCCACCGCCACGGTCGATATCCGAATTCGAAAGAATCCCACCGGCAATGCCAATGTCCCCGTGGCCGCCGGACAATCCTATACTCTTACCTTCACCCTGCAATGCGGCAATACCCAAACGATCAATTTCACCCTGTGATGCGCCGGCGTCCTTCCTCCTTGTCTGCCGGTTTTACCCTGATCGAGCTGGTCATCGTAATCGTGATCATCGCCATCCTCAGCGCCGTGGGCATCCGTTCTCTGGGCCGGATCAGCGAAAACCGCAATTTCAAGTCCACCCTCCAGATTATGGAAGACCTGAAGGATGCCATCGTCGGGAACCCGAAAGTGGTGGAAAACGGAATCCGGATCGATTTCGGCTACGTGGGCGATACCGGACAACTGCCCACCAGTCTGACGGACCTGATGACCGATCCCGGAGTGACCGGTTGGGACGGACCGTATGTGGATTACACCGGCATCGAAGAAGATCCCACGGGTTATTATCGTGACGCCTGGGGGAATCTGATCACCTACTCCGTTCCGGCCAACAACACCGACCCGATCACGCTCACCAGCTCCGGAGGCGGATCCCCCATCGTCCTGGTGGTGGCCAACAACAAGGATGAAATTTTGAACAACACAGTGGCCTTGCGGGTCCGCAACGGCGACGGCTATCCCCTCCGGGGGGATGACGCCACGGTTCAGATTCAGTATGGCGGGTCCGCCTGGCAGACCATGACCTATTCCTCCACCCTGGGCTACCATATTTCCACGGTGCCCATCGGCATTGCCACGCTTCGATTCATCGTGTCCGGTGATACGACACTGCGACATCTGGCCGTGGGTCCCAATAATTCCACCACCGATCCCACCCTGGGACTGGAATACACAGTGAATCCGGTCTATGGAACTCTGACCTACGTG
>RFIZ01000244.1 GCA_003695105.1 Fidelibacterota bacterium | reverse complement strand
GTATTGATCCACCGTGACGCGGGGCAGCCGGTAGCGATCGAGGACGACATTGATGGCTTCGATCGACAACCAGAGATCGTCCAGGAGGGTTCCGTTCCAATCCCACAGGATATGATTTATCGGCTGGGTCAAGGCTTCCATTGGTTCAATATTAGGCATAGCAATAAATTGTATTCTGGTTTTTTCCACACATGAACTTCCAAGACTTTTCTCAAAAATTACAAATCCGGCTGGAACAACCCTTACCCGGGCGGGACATTCAACTGGCGATGATGGCCCGTCCAAGCCGTCCGCCGGACTGGTTCCGGCGGAAAGATTTCGTACCGGCGGCCGTCCTGTTTCTTCTCTTTCCCCGAAACGATGATGTCTATTTTCTTCTCACCCAACGGACCGAGCGGGTCCAGCATCATAAAGGGCAGGTATCCCTGCCGGGAGGCGCCCGGGAACCGGATGAAAATCTGGCGGACACCGCCCTGCGGGAGACCCGGGAGGAATTGGGCATCGATCCTCAAACCGTTTCGATCCTGGGCCAATTGACTCCCCTCCCGGTACCGGTGACGGGCTTCATGGTCTACCCGTTTATGGCCTTCACTTCTACTCCGCCCACCCTCTCTCCCGCTCCCGAAGAAGTGGCCCGGGTCTTTTCCGTGCCCCTGGCCGAACTGCTGGACGATTCCCGCATCCACCATGAAACCCGTTCCTTCGACGGGATCGATTACCGGGTCCCCTATTTTCAGTTTTCCGGGGTCAAAGTCTGGGGGGCTACTTCCATGATCCTGGCCGAAGCCAAACAGATCCTGCAGGAATGCCGGTAACCATTGGCATCGACCTGGGCGGGACCAAAATCGAGGCGGTCCGTCTGGATCCAGAGGGGCGGGTGGAATTCCTGAAACGGATTCCCACCCGCCGGGAAGAGGGCTACGAAGCCATCTGCGACCGGCTGGTGAATCTCATCCGGGAATGCAGCGAGGGGCATGAGCAGCCGCCGGTGGGCGTGGGCACTCCCGGAGCACTGAGTCACCGGACGGGCCTCATCAAGAACAGCAATACCGTCTGTCTGATCGGCCGGCCTCTCAAAGAGGATCTGGAGCGGCGTCTGGGGCAATCGATCCGGCTGGAAAACGACGCCAACTGTTTTGGTCTGGCTGAAGCGGTGTTGGGGGCAGGCCGGGGACACTCTCTCGTCTTCGGCGTTATCCTGGGAACCGGAGTGGGCGGAGGAATCATCCTGAATGGATCGATCCTCAGAGGACGCACCTGGGGCGCCGGAGAATGGGGACATGCAATCCTGATTCCCGACGGCCATTCCTGCTATTGCGGTCGCCGGGGGTGCGTGGAGACCTATCTGAGCGGCCCCGCCCTGGAACGGGACTGGACCCGGCGGACCGGACAACAATGTTCCCTGGAGACCATCGTCCGGGAGCAGGTGTCCCACCCGGACTTTCGCGGATGGAAAACCGATTTTCTCCGGCACTTCGGCCTCGGCCTGGGCAATGTCATCAACATCCTCGACCCGGACGTGGTGGTCCTGGGCGGCGGAGTATCCAACATCGACTGGTTGTATACGGAAGGGGTCCGGGCCGTCCATACCAACTGTTTTACCGATGTGCCGGAAACGCCCCTCCTCCCGAATCAACTGGGGGATTCCGCCGGCGTGCTGGGTGCGGCCCTCCTGGCCCGGGAACTGCTATGACGGTGGGGCAGTGGATCCTGCAGTTGGATCGCTGGGATTATCTTCAGCTGGGGGTCTACACCGTCGCCAACTACTTCCTTCTCTATCGTTTTTTTCGCAAAACCCGGGATGAAATGTTGCGGAAGAACCCCTATACCGGCTTGTCCATCCCCGGACCGGCCGTGATCTTTACCCTGGCGGCCCTGCTCACGGCGGTGGAATATCTGCTGTTGAATCCCTGGTTCCGATCCTTACTGGACGCCTGAATTCCGGGACAACCATCTCCCGACTCCGGTGTCCTAAAGGAAACCAGGCGGAATGTCCATGTTTACAGCCAAATCATTCATTGGATTCGGCAGTCGCCACACCGAAAGGAACGTCCTGCAGGCCCGCCGGGTGCTACCGGGTCCAATCATCAGCGACGGCACGCTGGATGAACCGATGGAGGATCGGGGCCGGTGGCCGATCGATTCCGACAAGAACCGAATCCCCGAGTTTCGAATCGGCAGCCTGGATTTCACCTATTCCCGGGTGCATCCAAGTCGGGTGTACGGGTGGGAATATGAAACCGGACCGGCCGTGTACCAGGTCTGGTCCAATGACGCTTCAAGCTACCTCACGGTAAGTCGCTGGG
This sequence comes from Fidelibacterota bacterium, assembly GCA_003695105.1. Lineage (GTDB taxonomy): Bacteria > Fidelibacterota > Marinisomatia > Marinisomatales > J089 > J089. Next base: position 2,838 of record RFIZ01000244.1, on the reverse strand, counting down.
ATATTGACCGGCAACGGGAAAAGGATTCCAAACCAAAGGAGAAAATATGTTTCTGATTATGGTCGGTCAGCTAGTTAATATCTGAGCCCTTTTTCAGAACCAAACGAATCCATTCATGACCAAAACGATATTTTGTATCTTCACCCTGGGTTGGCTGCTGGCCCGGCCCGCCCTGCAAGCAGCCAACGAGTCGACTCCTTTCAATCCGGAAAATTTCCGCCATCGGGAAGTCCGGGCCGTCCGGCTGGACCAACCCCTCGTCATCGACGGTTTTTTGAAGGAAGAACTGTACACCCGACCGCCCCACACGACCTTCATTCAGCTGGAACCGGACAACGGAGAACCGGCGACGGAACAAACTCGGGTCTGGGTCGGGTATGACAACACGTCCCTCTACATCGGTGCCCGTTTACTGGACAGTCACCCCGACAGCATCATCGGGTATATGTCCCGCCGGGACCGCGGGTCGGCCTCCGACGAATTCCAGGTCGCTATCGATTCCTACCATGACCACCGGTCCGGATTTTTCTTCGTCATCAATCCGGTAGGTTCCATTCAGGACGGGACCATTTCCAATGACGGCAATATGGACGATACCTGGGATGGCGTCTGGTACCGGAAAACCCGCATCGATGACCGGGGCTGGACGGTGGAAATGCGCATACCTTTCTCCCAGCTCCGGTTTCACAGCGACGGGTCGGAAAACATTATGGGCATTGCTTTCGGTCGGCAAATCCAGCGTCGGAATGAACATTCCCTGAATTATTACCAGGCCCGGGGAGAGAGCGGGCTGGTGTCCCATTTCGCCACGCTGCGGGGTATTGAACAGTTGCAGCCACCCAAACGCCTGGAGCTGCTTCCCTATGTAACCGGCGGCTACAGCGCCCTCCCGTCAGAAAAAGCAAACCCCTTTTACCACGGGAAAGATTCCCACTTCGGTTTTGGCACCGACCTGAAAATCGGTATCGGCAACAACCTGACTGTCGATGCCACCCTCAATCCCGATTTCGGTCAGGTGGAAGTGGATCCGGCCACGATCAATCTCTCGGCCTATGAAACCTATTATGAGGAAAAACGACCCTTCTTCGTGGAGGGCTCCAATATCTTTCAATTCGGTAACGGCGGTCCCACGAATCGTTTCGGTTTCAACTTCTCCGAACCGGACTTTTTTTACAGTCGCCGGATCGGTCGGGCTCCCGTGCGGTATCCCGCCGGGGACTGGGTCAAACTTCCCACTGCCACCGAAATTCTGGGGGCGGCCAAAATCAGTGGAAAACTCCCCGGACAGATCTCCCTGGGCGGATTAACCGCCGTGACCCAACGGGAGTTCGCCGAAGTGCGTGATTCCTCCGGCGCCATTTCCAAGGTGGAGGTAGAACCCCTCACCGGGTATTCCCTGGCCCGCCTGCACAAGGAATTTGATGACGGGCGGGAAGGTCTGGGAATGCTGGCCACCGTAGTCAAACGGTCCTTCGCCGACGACGCTCTGCGGGAGCTCCTGAACGATCAGGCATTCTCGGGGGGGCTGGACGGATGGACGTTCTTCGGTCCGGACCGGAACTGGGCTCTGGGAGGCTGGCTGGGTCTGACCCATGTTCAAGGATCCCGCGATCGCATCACCAGTCTGCAACAAAATTCCAGCCATTATTTCCAACGGCCCGACGCCACGCACCTGACCGTGGATACCACCCGTACCTCTCTCACCGGCTATGGCGGCCGGTTCATGTTGAATAAGGAACAGGGCCACGTCACTTTCAATGCCAGTCTGGGTTTCCTCACGCCGGAATTCGAATCAAACGACCTGGGCTTCACCTTTGGTACCGACCGCATCAATGAACATCTGGTCGTGGGGTATAAATGGTGGGACCCGGGAAAAATCTTTCGGTATGCGGCCCTGAATCTGGCCCATACCACGAACCATAATCTCGAGGGACTGAAGATCAACGAAATGGTGTTCTTTTTCGGCTATCTCCAATTCCTCAATTACTGGAACGTGAACTGGTTTTCGGGCTGGGGACCCCAAACCATCAGCGACACGAAACTTCGGGGCGGACCGTTGGTCGTGTCACCGGACGGCCTCTTTATGCACGGCGGGATCGACTCCGACCGGCGGAAAAACGTCACGTTGGAAATCGGTGGTGGCTGGAATCGTTCTTCTGTGGGAGCCCGGGGCTGGAGTGCGCGTCTGGAACTGGGCTGGAAAGCCGGGCCCAATCTTCGTCTCCGGGGAGAAGTGCGCTACCGGGTCAACCGGGAAATGGATCAGTACGTCACCAGCTGGTCGGATGAGCAGGCGACCGCCATGTACGGCCGCCGGTATCTGGTGGCCCAACTGGACCAGAAAACGTTTTCATCCGAATTCCGGTTCGACTATACCTTCACCCCCACCCTGTCCTTTCAGGCCTATCTCCAACCTTATTTCGGTACGGGAGCCTACTCGCATTTCAAAGAATTCACCCGTCCAAAATCCTATGATTTCATGGAGTATGGTCAGGATAACGGCTCCACTCTGGAAACCACCGAAGAGGGGGATTATATCCTGGATCCCACCGGCGGTGACGACGGCGACAGTCATTACCTGTCCAATCCGGACTTCAATTACAAGTCTTTGATCGGCAATGCCGTCCTCCGCTGGGAATTCACTCCCGGATCCACCCTGTACATCGTCTGGACCAGCAATGCCGGCGACTATCGGAATCCCGGTGACATGGATTTGCCCCGCGACCTGCGCCACCTCCTCTCCCAGGCCAGCGACAATGTGTTGGCCGTCAAAGTAACGTACTGGCTGGGACGATAACTCTCCCTTTCGGCAGCAAACAGCGACAGACGGTCCCTGCC
>RFIZ01000243.1 GCA_003695105.1 Fidelibacterota bacterium | reverse complement strand
GTCTATGCCCGGTGTGCCGACCTGGATATCAGGGAAGTCGTTTCCCGTCGGATTTATCCCCTCCGGATCCTGGAACGCGCCCTTTCCGGGGAACATGCCGCCCGAGAATGTCTGAACCTGGTGGCGGATCGCCTGGCTGATCTGCTGTTCGAACGTCTGGAAACCATTTACCGGGGGTGGCAGGGACGTTTCGACTTTGTCAATGCCAAGCGGGCACCTCTGGAAGCGGTTCACCCCTATCGGGGCACGTTGCTGGATCGCCTGGTCATCGGCCAACGCCTGGCCCAGCTCCTGGAGCAAGCCCGGGAGACCCCATATCTCTGGAATCCGCTCCGTAAACGTCTGGCCGACCAGATCCTCAATCGGTTGGATGATCCGGCGCGGCAACACTTCGTCAACGACGGCTTGTTCCGGGAAGACCGCCTGGTTCTGTCGCATCTGCGGGCGGCCCCGGTGCTCGGTGCCGGCATTGATGCCTGGATGTGCCACAATCCGGAGTCTTATGCTTAAACGGGGTGACATTCCGCGAACGGAACCCCGCATCCGGGTCGGGTTGGTCCTGCCCGAAGATCATCAAACCACCCTCCACATCACCTTTTCCCCACCCCGTTCCTATCAAATTCGGGAAACGGGCATTCCGGTTTCAGAATCCCTCTCCCTGACCGTTGAGGAAAACCGGATTCGATGGGAAGGGGCGTCCTCCGATCGTCTGACACTCCGGAGACTACCCTCTGCTTCGGTCGACACCTCCCTCCGCCTGCATCCGGTGAGGGCGGGCCGGGGTTTTCACTGGGAGAAACACATTCCCATTGAAGTGACCGGAGATTTGATCCTGTCCGTGGTGGAGGGAGGTATGCTGGTCGTCAATGAATTGCCCCTTGAGGACTACCTCATGAGTGTGGCCACCTCCGAAATGGGAGCGGAATGTCCCACGGCTCTGTTGGAAGCCCAGACTATCGTGGCCCGTTCCTGGCTCCTGGCTGCTGCGGAGCAGAAACACCGGCGCTGGGACCTGGACGCCTGCAATGATGATTGTTGCCAGCGCTACCAGGGCCGCGGACATATCACTCCTCACAGCCGACGGGGGGTGCTCAACACCTACGGGCAGGTGCTGATGGTTGGGGACGAAATTTGTGACGCCCGATATTCCAAATCCTGCGGCGGAATGACCGAACGCTTTGAAAATGTCTGGCCGGGCCCGGCCCAATCCTGTTTCCGCGCCCTGCCCGATTCCGCCACACCTCCTGACCCCGCCCTCCGGCTGAGTCAGGAACAGGATTTCCAGCGCTGGTGGACGGAAGCGCCGCCCTCCTTTTGCAGCCCCTCCTATATTCCCGAACCGGATCTTCCCCGGTACCTCGGGTCGGTGGATGAGGCCGGTTCCTATTTTCGCTGGACCCTGACCTATTCCCAGGAGGAGTTGTGCCGTTTACTCCGGGATCAATTGGGTCTGAACGTGGATTTCGTCGAAGAGCTTCAGCCCCTGAAACGGGGTGAATCCGGCCGCCTGATCCGCCTGGCTATCCGGGGAGTGCGGGAGGGTCAACCCGTCCGGTCTGTATTGGAATCAGAGTACGAAATCCGCCGAGTCCTCCACCGGGGTTTTCTCTACAGTTCGGCCTTCTTCGTGGAATCCACTCCCGAACAGCCACCGTCCCGATTCACACTGCATGGAGCCGGCTGGGGACACGGAGTGGGTCTCTGCCAGATCGGCGCCCTCGGTATGGCGCTGGCCGGGTATTCTTCTCAGGACATTCTGCGGCACTACTATCCCGGAACTGAATTGTCAACTCTGTACACCAAGGACTCCTCATGAGCACAGAATCCTCCCGTTCACCCTGGTACTGGGTGCCCAGTCTGTATTTTGCCGAAGGCATTCCCTATGTCATTGTCATGCTCCTTTCGGTGGTGTTCTACAAACGGATGGGCGTTTCCAATGCCGAGATCGCCCTATACACCAGCTGGCTCTACCTGCCCTGGGTGATCAAACCCCTCTGGAGTCCCGTGGTGGATATCCTCCGGACCAAACGATTCTGGATCGTCACCACCCAACTTTTGATCGGCGCTGGTCTGGGAGGATTGGTTCTGTCCATTCCGTTGCCCACCTTTTTCAAAATCACCATGGGCTTTTTCTGGCTGCTGGCCTTCAGTTCCGCCACCCATGACATTGCCGCCGATGGTTTCTACATGTTGGGACTCTCCCAGAAAAACCAGGCCTGGTTCGTGGGGATCCGCTCCACGTTTTACCGCCTGGCCATGATCACCGGGCAGGGATTATTGATTATCCTGGCCGGGTATTTGGAAAGTACTACGGGACTGCCGTCGGTCGAATGCACGGTGCAATCGGTATCACCGTCTGCAGTCACCGCTGCGGCCGCACCGTCGGATGTGCCGCCTCCCGCTTCTTTGTCTATCGTCATCGATCCCCCCTCCCTGGCCATTCCCATGATTCCCCGGGACAGAACCTATGTGGACTCCGTCCGGGCCTGGGTGCAGGCTCAAAACGGCCGGCAGGATGAACAGGGAAAAGCCGCTTCCCGGACCTCAAACCCAACGGAGGAGCCGTCCTGGTGGACTGCTTCCGTATCGACTCCCCTGGCCCGGGTTCTGAAACGCTGGTTTGGCAGCGAAACGGGCCGGGAAATCCATCGCGCTCAGGGCAATCTGGGCTGGTTTCGGATCCGGTTATCCGCACCGCCACCGGACGGAGAAACCGTGGTGGTCCATTTCGGACGTACCGGAGGAGACAAAAGCATCACCCTGTTGGAGGGCGGTCGGAGCGAGTTCACCTCCCGCAACTGGAATCAGCCCGTCCTGGCATTGATTCAGATCGACCCCAAACTCCGGTCCTCCGTCACGGCCACTTTTGAAGCCCGGGCGGGGAATATTCCCCTGGCCTGGATGATCACCTTCGGCATCCTGGCCGTGCTCTTTTTCCTCTTTTTCCTCTACCATCGGTTCATCCTGCCTCATCCCCGGGACGATGTCAGTACCGAAGCCGTATCACCGGGACAATTTTTCCGGAATTTCGGCGCCGTTTTCGCCGAATATTTCACCAAGGAAAAAATTTTGATTTCCATCCTGTTCATTCTGTTCTACCGCTTTGGTGAGGCTCAGCTGGTGAAAATTGCTCCCCTCTTCATGCTGGACGTTCAGGAAGCCGGCGGTCTGGCACTGACCACCGGACAATATGGCTTTGTCTACGGCACGGTGGGTATGCTCCTGCTGACCCTGGGCGGGATCGTGGGCGGCGTCCTGTCCGCCCGGCACGGCCTGAAATACTGGGTCTGGTGGATGGCCATCGCCATGAATTTGCCCAATGCCGTTTATGTCTATCTCTCCTCGGCCCTGCCGGACAATTTTTTCATCATCAATACCTGCGTAGGGATCGAACAGTTCGGCTATGGGTTCGGTTTCACCGCCTACATGTTGTACATGATATCGGTGGCGGAAGGAAGACACAAAACCGCCCACTACGCCATTTGCACCGGTTTCATGGCCCTGGGAATGATGATCCCCGGTATGTTCAGCGGCTGGCTCCAGGAAATCATCGGTTACCAGCATTTCTTCATCTGGGTGCTCATCGCCACGATCCCCGGATTTATTTTGTTGAAATTCATCCCGATTGATCCTGAATTTGGCAAGAAGGAGGAGTAGCTTATGGTCAAGATTACGGAACGCCTGGTCGCCCTGGACGCTTTTCGCGGGGCCACCATCGCCCTCATGATACTGGTGAACAATCCGGGGAGCTGGAATTATGTCTACACCCCTTTCGATCATGCCGAATGGAACGGCTGTACTCCCACAGATCTGGTCTTTCCCTTCTTTCTCTTTATCGTGGGTGTGGCCATGCGCTACTCTTTCCGGCGGTATGAATACCGTCTCACGGGTGATCTGCTGAAAAAAATTGTGAAACGCATGATCATCATCTTCCTGGTCGGTTCCGCCATGGCTGCCTTTCCCTTCATCCGCCAGGACTGGGATTGGAGCCATTTCCGGATCATGGGTGTCCTGCAGCGCATTTCTCTCGCCTACGGATTCGGCGCGATTCTGGCGGTATCCCTGAAACCGAAAACCCGCTGGATCACTTCCGGCATCATTTTGATCGGCTACTGGCTGGCCCTCTGGCTGTTCGGCGGGCCCGATCCCTTTTCCCTGGAACACAATCTCGTCCGCAAAATTGATCTGGCTGTTCTGGGTGCCGGCCATATGTGGCATGGCAAAGGCATCCCCTTCGATCCGGAAGGGTTGTTCAGCACCTTGCCGGCTATCGTCACGGTCCTCCTGGGTTATGAAGTGGGCGTCCTGATCCAGACCAAAACCGACAAACTGGAAGTGGTGAAGGATTTGTTTGCTCTCGGGGCCGCCTGGGGTGTGGTCGGCTGGATCTGGGGACTGGTTTTCCCCATCAACAAATCCATCTGGACCAGTTCTTATGTGTTGTATACCGGCGGACTGGCCGCCATCGTCCTGGGAGCCATGATTTGGGTCATCGATATCAAAGGGTATAAAAAGGCCGTTCAACCACTGGTGGTGTTTGGGATGAACTCTATTTTTGTCTTTACGGCCTCCGGGATCTGGGGCCGGATCATTCTCAAAATCAAATACAATCTGAACGGTGAAGTCGTTTCGGGCTATACCTATCTCTATGAAACCGTCTTCCGTCCCCTGGCGGGCAATTACAACGGTTCCCTTCTCTTTGCCCTGTTCCATGTATTCATGTGGTGGCTCGTGGTCCGCTGGATGTACAAAAACCGGATCTTTATCAAAATCTGAGGATGACGACTATGATGGACCTGCTCGACAAGGGACTGGCGGCGTTCAGTTCCTTCATGTGGGGAACGCCCCTGTTGATTCTGTTACTGGGCGGGGGACTCTATTTCACCGTGTATTCCCGCTTCGTACCCTTTCGCTATTTCCGGCATGGGATCGATATCCTGCGGGGAAAATACGATTCCGCCACCGATCCCGGAGATATCCCCCATTACCAGGCCCTGTCCAGCGCCCTGGCCAGTACGGTCGGAATGGGAAACATCAGCG
>RFIZ01000242.1 GCA_003695105.1 Fidelibacterota bacterium | reverse complement strand
GGTGAAAGGCGCCCTTCCCCCGGGCCCACTGGCCCTGGAGGTACCCTTGCCACCGGTTCGTCTGATTCCATTTCAGCTGGGGGCGAATCCAGGAGACGGAATGGTTGCGGTTGCGGGTATCGTTGATGGCCGAGGAATTTCGCCCCGACTGATGGAGAATTTGGAATCCCATTTGTATCGGTTGTCCACTGAACCATTGCAGATCCACACCGCCTTCCCGGGACAGGGTGACTTCATTTCCGCGGGGATCCAGGCCGGTGAACCAATAGGTAAACGAAGTCCATTCCCGGACTTGACGGAGACGTTTGCGGAAAGTGAACTCCCCTTCCTGTCTGATCCGGTGCCGGGCTATTTCCATGTTTTCAATCGGCAGATCAGGAAACGGATTCCGCCTCAGGGCATCCCAGTCTCCTTTGATTTCGGCTATCCATTCCAACATCCAGCGGTTGGTCGTCCCCGCCGGCAGCCGGTGGAGAAATCCGTCCCGTATCTCCAGACGTTGATTCGAAGTCAGCGCTGTCACCGGGACCCGGTCACCCGTAAATATGACCGTCCCGATGTATTCCCCGTGGGGATCGGGAATGTATTCTTCTAACACCGGATCGTACCGGTACTGACCCAGGCCCGGACCAACAGAATCGTAGACGACGGTGCGGTACTGGGCCCGGGAATCTTCCAACCGCAAACTGCCGTCCCAACGAACCGGGATCCTTCGGTTGGAAAAGGAGCCCTGTGCCAGCCCTGCCCGGGAGAGCAGCTCTGATCCGGAGGTAAACTGTTTCGTCCGCCACCAGGCATTGGTATGAAACGTCCACCCCTTCGCCGTGCGGGTGTCCCAGGAAACCGCCGCTCTCCGGTCCAGCGACGAGCGGTGATCTTTCATCCAGTCAATCCGCTGATCCAGGGTAAGCTCCAGAGTCGACCGGGTCAGCTCCCGGAGAACACCGAATCCTTTGGTCTCAAAGGCTGTGTCATGACCAACCCGTTCCCGATCGTAATAAATCAATGGATGAGTCGGTGTCTTCAGGAAGACCAACCTGCCATTGGATTGGTAAAACGGCGCCGATTCTCCGATCAGGGAATTCCAGTTAAAGGTGTACTCCTTCATCCATCGGTTTTGACCCTGGAAGGTAGAAACCAGGCGGTCCCTTCGCTGATCACCGAAAGACAGTTGTTTCCATTCCAGATTCCCCTGGAAGAGATCGGCTTTCCGGACAGTTGTGCGGAGGCTGCTTTCAGCTTCGTCTCCCCGGGGAAGTTCCGACAGATTCCAGTTGCTGAGCCAGAGAACATCCCGATCGTTGGACAGAGGATGAAAAGTTCCCTGCTGAAATCGACTCCGGGCGGTGATGCCTGTTTCCCAGTCATGAGGCAGCTCCCAGGTGCGATCCATAGACAAGATGGCTCCCAGACCTTCCGAACTTCTTTTCCCCCCATACAATGCATTGGGTACATGGGATGAACCATGGAGAGTGGCCTGCCAGGAGCCATCCGCCCCCCAGTTCCCCCCGGAAGTGAAGGTCACTAAATCCGTCCTTTCCGGAGCCGGAATCCGATGCCAGGGCGAATAATATAGAGTGCCGGCGGATTTCAACGAATCGGGCACGTATTCATAATACAAAGTGCCGCCGGATGATACTTTACGCTGGTAATGCCCACTGTCCGGGTCCGCCTGAAAGGTGATGGTGAACCGCCCCTGTTCCGGTGCCAGACCTTCGGGTGAGAATATAAACACCCCTCCCTCCTGGCGATACCAACCGGTCGAATCCAGTCGAGCCGTGGATTCACGTAATAGATGGTTAGGCCGGTGACGGAACCATTCCTTCTCTGCCGCAGACAGTCCGGCGCCGGCAATCTGGTCACCTTCCCGGACCCATTGAAACCCGATCAGATCCAGGCCCTGTACATCCGGTGAAACGGTGGCTTCCAGTTGTTGGAATCCATGGCCGTAGCGCCCGTCACGATATTGGTACTCAATAAAAATCTCCGTATCGAAATAAATGGGCAATCGCGCCATGAAAGTGATTTCCCCCAGAGAATAATCGATGATATAGTCCCGGTTTTCTCCCCGTTGTTTCAATTCGCCGTCGACCCAGACTTTTTCGGATCCGGCTACCACGACCACCGGTACCTGACCTTCACGGGAGGATAGGACGTAGGGTCCCTGGTTTTGATCCTCTCCAAAGAAATGCAGGGTATGGTAGATCCCATCATTCCCTCCGATGGTCAAACGATAGCGCTGGTTTTGGGAATGGAAGTCGCCCTGGAGACCCGTCAGTTCCCGTTCAAGCCGGTTAAAGGGAGTTGATCCTCCCTGGTAGCGGACATCCCCGGCACGAATCCGAAACTGGGGATGGGACACTTCCAGGTAAACCTGATCAATTTCCTGAAGCGTTGCGGTATTGCCTTCCGGTTGCAGTGGCACATTTTGATCTGACAGCACCCCCTCCACAACCATGGATGAACCTACCTCTCCCTGTACTTTCATTTCCAGCCCCCCGGAAATCCCGTTGCCGTTGGTGGACGAAAGTTCAATCGTTCGAAAGACGGTTCCCGTGGCCAAAATTTGTCCTGCTCCAGCCCGAGATGAATGGTTCTGGATGGGATCCGATGGGTCCTGCATGGGAATCGATGATGACGCCGGTGACCATTCCGGTAATTCCTGCCACAAGGGGCCAATGAGCGGCGGAAATCGATGTTCAAGTGATTTGTACACGGCAAAGACGGTATCCCGTGCCGGAAGCGAGTCTGTCAGAAATATCTGTCCGGAAACGAATGCAACTGAATCCACCGGCAGGACTTTCCCACGATATAACAAAGTCAGAGTTCCCGGTTCCAAAGGAGTGTGCCCTACCCGGAGAACCTTTCCGGAGTTTGGTATGATCAGGGTATCCACGACCTGTGCTCCCACCACGGCGGTCCACAGCCAGGCCATTCCCAGCATCCACAGGCCTTTATTCACACGACAACACCCGTATATCCGTGGGAGTGACAATCAACAGGCGGGATGTTTGAAAAGCCAGGGCCTGAACCTGCGGCACGGGAAATCGGACAGGTTCCGTACTCTGGATACGAACGGAATCCGGCCGGACCTGGACCGGATACCCTTCTCCCTGACAATCCAGGACACCGGCAACGGCTTCCGGAAAGCGTTGCCAAGTCAGGAGGCGTCCGCTTGTCGATAATATGTAGCGGGAGGAAGGCCGACGAAACCACAACTGGAACCGCTGATCGTCCAGGAGCGATAATCGCACTAACTCCCGGGGTTGATCCGGTAATAAATCAAAGTCAATAAAAGGACCGGTCATCTGACCTGACCGGCTGTACCGGATTACCCCGTGCGAGATGAGATCCGCCACATACAGATTTCCAAATGCGTCCACGGCAAAGGACACCGGATCTATATCCGTCGGCAGGGGAATAAAATCGATATAATGTAGTTGCGTATCAAACAACAGCCACCCCTGCCGGCCACGATCGAGGACGTACATCTTCAGGTGATCGATCTGGAAGCCCACCGGATCAAAGAAAGAATCCTCTGTCTGGCCGAAGCCGCCAGCCTGGTTCCATTCCTCGGCCCCGTCCCACCGGACCAGCCGTTGGTGTTCACGGTCCAGCATGAAGAACCAGGAGCCTGTCTGTTCCACCTGGTCACAGTGAAAACCGGTCTCTATCAGGGATTCAGGAAAGGAGTAGGTGGCAAGCGTCCGCATCGGCTGGCCGGTCATCACGCCTGCCAGTACGGGGACGAGCCCCAGCCGATAAAAAATACGAATATAAATGGGGGTTTGAACGGGAGCGCTCAAACCGAATCATACCTACAGCTTATGACCGCAATGGGAACAAAATTTGTCCCGGGGCTGGACAGGAGAGCCACACTGAGAACAGAACTTTGGCGTTCTGGCCGTTGCTTTGCCGCCGGAAGCGGTATTCCGATTTACCGAAGCAACCTGTTTGGGGGGAACACTCCCGAAGCGGGGATAAGTCAACCCCACAATCAGCGCCATGACCAGCAACGCCGCCAGGGGCTGCCAAATGGCCAACCGGAACCGGTCCGGAACTGTCGAGGCAGACAGGGTCGATGTGTTCGCTCCCGCGGCGGCCCCGCTCCCTCCGGAGTTCATCATGGAGGTGAGGACATCCATGGTATGTTGTCCGGTGGGGTTGTCGTACCTGACTTCCAAGGATTGCTCCTGGCCGGCAGCCAGAGCATCATAGTGAAAACGGTAAAAAGTGATCCCATGTTGATCGGGAAATTCGTCCGGTTCGTCATCTGGTTCGATCAGAGTAAAATTTTCCGCCATCATCGGTTTTTGGACCAGAATGTGGTAATGGGGGAAATCCACGGAGGATTTCACGGAGAAGGAAAAGGATTTGGTACCCTTGCCGACCGGGAAAGGTGTGTAGAAAGCAAAAAAGCGGAAGGTATTGTTGTGCGGAATGACGGAAACCCAGGTTTCC
>RFIZ01000241.1 GCA_003695105.1 Fidelibacterota bacterium | reverse complement strand
GGCGGATGCATCGCCAACCAGTCCAGGAGAAAGCGGGTGGTGGGATGCTGTCCGGTTCCGAAAGCCAGACCCGGTTCGAGGATAAGCGCCGGCCGGGTATCGGGTGTTTCCGACTGCCAGGGAGGGCGAATCCAGTAGGTATCGTGAATCAACAGCGGTTGGAAGAAATTGCGGGATTCGCGGATCCAGTCTTTGTCCGGGACAGGGACCAACCAATGATCGATATGGTCTTGCAGGCAGGTTTCCAGCCGGCGAATCAGATAGCGGGCCTGGTGCCGGTCGTCGACCAGACAACGAAGAAGCGGAGCTTTCCAGGGGATGGGTTCGCCCGGTTCCCGAAACCATTCCGGGTCGTTCTCTCCGGGTATCAACGTTACGGCCTGGGCACCGCCTGCCTGGCATAATTCGGTCCAGTAGGCGACGCTTTCCGGCGGGACGGGTATATGTACTTCGATCAAGGTGTCAGTATCCCCAGGAGTTTGCAGGGTTTTCAATTTGTCAAGTTAAAGAAAACAAATAGGATAATACATTTGTAATTTTCCTTCCTGATACGCGGTCGAAATGACGGCATTTGCATGACTGAGAAGGATGAAACCATGACCAAACCACCCCGATCAAGGGGAGAGCTCCAGACGGAAAAGCAAAATCCCAATTCCTATCAGATTGATCGGAAGGAGATTCCCGAAATCCTGCGCATCATCAACCGCGAGGATGCCCGCATACCCGCCGTGGTTGCCCAGGCCATTCCCGATATCGCCCGGGCGGTGGAAATCACTGTGACTACCCTGCGCACCGGTCATCGCATTTTTTACGTCGGTGCCGGAACCAGTGGGCGACTGGGGGTCCTGGACGCCACCGAAATGCCTCCGACATACTCCGCCCCCCGCGATTGGTTTCAGGGAATTATCGCCGGCGGACGCGAAGCTCTGGTCCGGAGCATTGAGGGAGCAGAAGACGTCCCGGAGGATGCAGTCCGGGATTTGAATACCTTCGGCGTCACCGCCGGAGATTGTGTGATCGGGATTGCCACCTCCAGCGCCACACCCTATGTAGTCTCCGCCTTGCAGACAGCCCGAAAACTGGGGGCCCGGACAGTGTATTTAATTTGCAATCCGGCTCCGCTGGTCCCGGTGGAAGTGGATGTATTGATCACGGTGCCCGTAGGTCCGGAAATCATCACCGGGTCCACCCGGATGAAAGCCGGCACCGCTACCAAACTGGTACTGAACATGATTTCGACCACCACCATGATCAAAATTGGGAAAGTGTATGGCAATTTGATGGTGGATTTACAGGTGGTCAATCAAAAATTGGTAGACCGGGGCAGTCGGATCATCTCCCAGTTGTCCGGTTTGCCTTATGAAGAGGCCAAAGCCACTCTGCAACGGGCCGGCGGTTCGGTAAAGAAGGGTATCGTCATGGCGCGAAAACACTGTTCGGCCGAAGAGGCGGAACGCATACTGGAAGATGCCGGCGGCATCCTCCGCCGGGTGATCGGAGACGTGGAAACCGAATGGCGGCCGGAATCCTAACGACAGAAGAAGAGGAAGACATGAATCCATATATTTTTCGAGAGTACGATATCAGAGGAAAAGTGATCGAAGATTTCCCGCCGGACGTGGTGGAAGACCTGGGGCGGGGTTTTGGCACCCTGGCTAAACGACGGGGCGCCCGGGAGATTGCCTTGTCCGGAGATGTACGCCTGACGACGCCGGACCTCCTGGAACAGTATAAAAAGGGTCTCTTGTCCACCGGCTTGGATGTCATTTCGCTGGGACTGCTCCCTACCCCGGTCAATTACTACAGTATGTTCAAGCTGGGCGTGGACGGAGCGGTGCAAATCACCGGCAGCCACAACCCGCCGGAATTCAATGGGTTCAAAATGTCCCTCTTCAAAAAAGCCGTCTACGGACAGGACATTCAGGCGATTCGTTCCCTGATAGAAAGCGGGAATTTTGAAACCGGCGAGGGTCAGGAAACGTCCTACGATCTAAAACCGGAATACATCCGAATGGTGGTGGATAAAATCACGGTGAACCGGCCGCTGAAAGTTGTCATGGATTGCGGCAATGCCGCCGGGGGCCTGGTGGCTCCGGCCATCTTCCGCCAGTTGGGTGTGGACTTGAAAGAATTGTACTGTGAAATCGACGGTACCTTTCCCAATCACCATCCAGACCCGACCGTCAAGGAAAACCTCCGGGATTTGATCCAGGTGATGAAATCCGGTGGGTACGACATCGGTGTGGCCTTCGATGGCGATGCCGACCGGGTCGGTGTAGTGGATGACCGGGGGGAAATCGTCTGGGCTGACCAGCTGATGGCTTTGTTCCTGGAGGAAGTCGTACAACCGGGTGATGAAATTTTATTCGACGTGAAATGCTCCCAGGCCCTGGAGGACCGGATCGAAGAAGTGGGAGGGAAGCCCGTCATGTGGAAGACCGGTCATTCTCTGATCAAACAAAAAATGGGCGAATTGGGTTGCAAACTGGGGGGAGAAATGAGCGGTCATATCTTTTTTGCCGATGATTATTTCGGATATGACGATGCCATCTATGTGGCGGCCCGGGCGGTACAGCTGGTCTCCCGGACGGACCGCAAACTCAGTGAACTCGTCGCTGAACTGCCCCGATATTATTCCACTCCCGAATTGCGTTTTGCTGCGGAGAATGATGAGGAAAAATTCCGCATCGCTCGGGAGGCCGTGGCCTATTTTCAGGAACATTACGACTGCATCACGGTCGATGGCGTCCGGATCAAATTTGGCGACGGCTGGGGGCTGGTGCGCTCCTCCAATACCCAGCCGGTGATTGTCTGCCGTTTCGAAGCCACGACACCGGAACGCATGGAAGAAATCCGGTCCATCGTCATGGACAAACTGACCTCCCTGGGAAAACTGGAACTGGAAACCGGTGAATGACGCTTTTCTGAAGCATCTGGAGGAAATTCGCTCCTCCACCAACCGGGCCCTGCGGCAATTGCCGCTGTCTGCAAAGCCGGTCTATCTCTATGGTCCCGTTCAATACATCCTGGAGGGGGAAGGGAAGCGCCTGCGCCCAATCCTGGTTCACCTGTCCGGTGAAGCCTTCGGAGCGAATGCGGAAGATCTCGTGAACGCCAGCCTGGCCGTGGAACTGCTCCATAATTTTACCCTGGTCCACGATGATATCATGGATCACGATGATACCAGGCATGGGAAACCCACCGTCCATTTCAAATGGGATGAGTCCACCGCCATCCTGGCCGGGGACGGTCTCTATGCCATTGGCCAATTGTGTATCTCCAAGTTGTCCACCGGCCAGCTGGAGGCTGTCCGGGCCTTCAATCAGGCCACCCTCATGGTCTGCGAAGGACAGGCTTTCGATAAAGAATTCGAAGAGAACGATGCCATCTCCCTGGACGACTATTTCACGATGATTGAGAAAAAAACGGGCTGGTTGCTGGGTTTATGTGCCGAATTGGGCGCTATACTTGGCCGAAAGGACCTGGCCGTTCGGGAGGCTTTGAGAGCCTATGGACTCAACCTGGGAAAAACTTTTCAGATTCAGGACGATTTGCTGGAGATTTATTCCGACAGTCACCAGATGGGCAAAAGTCTGGGAAGCGATGTGCTGGCCGGGAAACAGACCGTTCTCACCATCCTGGCCCGGGATCAGTGGAAGGAGGAATGGATCAGCCTGAATCAATCCCTCAAGAATAAGCCGGTGGCTCAGAAACTGGAACAATTACGGACTTTCTTCGATCGCCGGGGAATTCACTCCCGGGCTCAGGAATACGCCCGGGAGTTCAGCCGCAAGGCGTTAGCTACCCTGAAGGTGATCCCCGACGAAAAACGAAAGGCCTTAGAACTGTTTACGGACTATGTCCTGAACCGAAAGAAATAGGCGTACCATGACCAACGATCCGCAGCATATGAAACAAGCCATATTCGACTTTCCCGATCATATCGGGGAAGCCATAACCATTGGTCGTTCGATTCATCTCCGGAATACGTATCGGGACATCCAAAACGTAGTGATATGTGGAATGGGCGGCTCCGCTATCGGAGGCGATGTCGTCCGGGTCCTGATCCGGGATGAAATCCGGGTGCCTCTCTACGTCAACCGGCACTACCGCCTGCCCCACTGGGTGAATTCAAAGTCACTGGTGATTGCCTCCTCATATTCGGGAAATACGGAAGAAACTCTCTCGGCATTTGAAGAAGCCCGGCAAAAAGGAGCGCACATCCTGGGTATTACGACCGGCGGAACTCTGGCGGAACGCCTGAAAGCCGATCACCTGGATGTCGTCCTCATTCCCGGCGGGTTGCAACCGCGCGCGGCCCTGGCCTTTTCTTTCGTACCGATGCTTTTTCTGCTCCGGCAGGTCGGCGTGATCCAACGGGATTGGGAACCCACTCTGAACGCTATGCGGGAAACCTTGCATGGAGTACGGGATCAATACGCCCGGAAAATTCCTGAAAACCCCACCTATGCTCTGGCCGGGAAATTGGCCCATTCCCTGCCGGTGATCTATGGTGAAACGGATTTCACGGCAGTGGCGGCCATCCGGTGGAAGGGCCAACTGGCGGAAAACAGCAAAATGTTAGCCTATGTCAATGAATTGCCGGAACTGAATCACAACGAAATCGTGGGCTGGGAAAACAATGCCGACCTCCTGGAACGAATCGTGCTGGTGTGGTTGGAGGACAAAGACAGCCATCCACGTGTAAAAATACGACACCAGATATCAGAAAAAATCCTAAATTCCATCGGTATCAAACAGGAGACGGTGGAAACAGACGGCGACGATCCTGCCATACGGTTTTTACATTGTATTCATTACGGCGATTGGGTGAGTTACTGGTGTGCGATGGCTCACGGAACGGATCCGACTCCTGTGCATAAAATCAGTCAATTGAAAAAGGAGTTGAGTCAGATTTCATGACCCCGAAAGATTTCATCACCGTGAAAGTGGATCGCATCACGTTCCACACCCCGTCCCGCAGCTATGCCGCCGTGCTGAAGGAAGTGGACGGGGATCGCTTGTTGCCGGTGATCATCGGCGCCTTTGAAGCGCAATCGATTGCCCTGGCTTTGGAGTACATGGAAACCCCCCGGCCCTTGACGCATGATTTGATCGGGAATATCATTCAATCTTTCCGGTACAAATTGTCCGGAGTCAAAATCACCGACCTGGTGGATGGTGTATTCTATGCCAGGATGGAAATTGCCGGGAAAGGGGAGGAGCCCAGGGAAATCGACGCCCGGCCCAGCGACGCGATTGCCGTGGCCTTGCGATTGAGCGCCCCGATCATCGTGTCCGAAAAAGTCATGGAAGAAGCTGCCGTGGTGGAGCCCATTGACGAGGAAGGAGCTACCTCCCGGGAGGAAGACACTAAACCGCCGTTGGAAATTTTGGAAGAAAAATTAAAAGAAGCGGTTCAACAGGAAAATTACGAG
>RFIZ01000240.1 GCA_003695105.1 Fidelibacterota bacterium | reverse complement strand
TCAACGTGGCAGCCGGGAGGTTGGAACCCAGTTGGGAATACACATCCGAAAATTTGGGAATAATCCAGAGAAACATGGCCGAAAGCATACCGGCCAGAAACAGCATCATGAAGACAGGATACGTGAGGGCGCCCTTGACCTTCCGTCGGGTGTCTTCCAGATTTTCCAGGTACGTGGCCAATTCTTCCAGGATTTTGTCCAGATTCCCACTCACCTCACCGGCCCGGGTCAGGGCGATAAAAAGGGATGAAAATACCCCCGGATGGCGTGCCAACGCTTCTGAGAGAGTCATACCCTTACGGATATTTTCCGCCACCGATGTCAGGACTTTTTTCAATTTGGGATGTTTTTCTTCCTGCGCCAGGGCTTTGATGGCCCGTTCCAGGGTCAACCCGGCGCTGTACATGGTGGACAGTTGGCGGGTGAAAAAAACAATATTGCTGAGGGGAATCCGGTTACGGAATTTTTCGATGGAGAGACTGACTTCATCGATAAAAGGACCCAGGAAATCGAACGTTGTATCCACCTCTTTGATGGAGATGACGATCTGATCGTTGGCCGAGAGTTTTTGGGCGGCCATATCGATGGAATCCGCCCGGATTTCACCTTCATGACGGTTCCCTTCGGCATCTTTGGTCAGAAACGTATAGGTCGCCATCAAAAGTCCTCGACAGTGGATCGGAGGACTTCCTCCATGGTAGTGATGCCGGCCAGGACTTTCCTCAATCCGCTTTCCCGGAGCGTACTCATTCCATTGGCGATGGCCTCAGCCCGGATGGCGTCTTCATTGGCATTGTCGAAGACCAGTCCCCGAATTTTCCGGGTCATAGGTATGATTTCAAAAATTCCCGTACGTCCCAGATATCCGGTCCGGCGGCAATGGGAGCATCCCTTCCCCCGGTACAATTTATCGTCGGCCAATTGGGACCGCTCCAAACCCACCAGTTCCAACTCCTCATCGGTGGGGGTATACTCAACTTTACAGTGAGGACAGATCGTTCGTACCAGTCGCTGGGCCATCACCAGATTGAGACAGGACCCTACCAGAAACGGTTTGATTCCAATGTCCAACAGACGGGTAATGGTGGAAGGAGCGTCGTTGGCATGAACCGTGGAAAACACCAGGTGACCGGTCAGGGAAAATTTCACCGCAATATCGGCGGTTTCTTCGTCCCGGATTTCTCCGATGAGCAGCACATCCGGGTCCTGCCGCAGAATGGACCGCAAGGTGGACCCGAAGGTGAGACCGATCTCTTCAAATACCTGAACCTGGTTGATCCCCTCCAACTGGTATTCCACCGGATCCTCCACCGTGGAAATATTGATGGCTTCGCTCTTGATCTCCTTCATGGCGGCGTAGAGTGAAGTGGATTTCCCGGATCCGGTCGGACCGGATACCACCACCATACCATAGGGTTGGGAGATGACTTTTTTGAAAATGCGGTACATGTCCTCTTCAAATCCCAGGGTCTTGAGATTGAAATCGAATCCGGTTTTATCCAGGAGTCGCATGACGATTTTTTCCCCGTACACTGTGGGAAGGACAGAGACCCGGACGTCGATCTCCCGGTTGCCGCTCTTGATGGTAAAGCGCCCGTCCTGGGGCAACCGCCGTTCCGCAATGTTCAGGTCCGACAGAATCTTGATCCGCGTCGTGAGTCCGTTCAGGGAAGTGATCGGCGGCGACATGATCTGCTGGAGCACCCCGTCGATTCGAATCCGGACGGCAATATGTTTTTGTTGCGGTTCGATGTGAATATCGGTGGCCCGTTCTTTGATGGCCTCCTGTAAGATCAGATTCACCAGTTTGACAATCGGAGCATCATCGGTGGAGGCTGCATCCGGGGACAGATCCACCTCCTCCCGATCCTCTTCATCCCCTTTGATCACTGTCAAACCCTGGAGCGCTTCTTCCACTTCCCCGCTCTGCCGGATGCGGCCGTAGATCTGGTCCAGAGCCCGGTTGAGGGCGTTGGGTCCGGCCACGCTGACCTCCGGATCCAAGCCGGTCAGGCGTTTGATGGAATCGATGGCAACCAGGTCTTCCGGATCTTCCATGGCCACCGCCACCACGGAGTCATTCTTGTGGAGAGCCAGCACCATATATTGGCGGGCAAAATCTTCCGGAATCAACTGGACCACTTCCGGATCCGCGGCAAACAGGTCATCCTCCTGGATGGCCCGGTAGCCCAGCTGGGCCGAATAGGCGTGGACCAGATCTTCCTCCGAGATGAGCCCCTGGCCCACGAGGATTTCTCCCAGTTTTTCGCTGGATTGTTTCTGTTGGGCCAGAGCCGTATTCAGATCACTTTCGGAGATTTTCCCATGATGGACCAGGATTTCTCCCAGACGGGAAAATTGGGGATTAAAAGGCGCATTCATAAACGGTTCCACCTCATGGTATAATGGGGCTGCGAATGAAAAGAATTTCCACCGGCTCACTGGTAATCATGATGGGATCGATGAGGGTGACCGTCACGGTGGCGGTAAAATCCTGGTAGAGTTGAGGATCGGTATTGGGTTGGGGGATACAGATCCCCGGATCAAAAATTCCCACCACCGTGGCCTGGCCGTTGGCATCGGTTTCCACCGGATTGGGCGGTTGCAAATCGCTGGCGCCGGTGGCGGCAAACATCAAATGCCCGTGTTCCACCGGATTGTTGTAAAAATCAGTCAGGGTGGCGGTGATGGTAATCGGCGCCGGCGTTGGCGCATTGGGATTGGCGCTCATCGTGGTGAAGTCCCAAAAAGCGGGATTCACCGTCACCAGAAGATTACCGGCGAAAAAGGGCATCATCACGTCGTTTTCCACCGAAGCCACCACCGAGTCTCCATAGACTCCATCTCCGTCGATATCACCGCCGAAGCACATGGCTGTCAGTCGTCCAATGCTGAAGATATCCCGGCTGGGATAGACGACGGTGGAAAAGGCGACACCGGAATAGGTCTGACCGCTCAGGTTTTCATTTCCGGTAAAACTGACGCCTTCCACGAATGCCTGTAGAATACTGTCTGAATCCAGGGGAGACGGTTCCAGGGTCCAGTAGACCCCGGTCGTATCGGCCACGGGATTGAACCAGAGATCGTATACCATGGCCGCCACCTCCATGCGGTACATCCCACCACCGATGGGTTCCAGGGAGGTGGGGTCCGTATCCGGGAAAATATAATAGGCCGGTCCGGTCACGATGATGGCCTGATTGTCCCGGGTGGCCGTAATCGTGGACCCGTCACTCAATTCCACGGAGGCCGTGACCCGCACCGGTCCCGGTCGGGTGCCGCTGTTTAAGGAGACGGAGGCCACGCCATTCACGGTATAGGCTGTATCAGATATACCTGCGTTATTCAGATTGGCGCCCTCAGGTACGTTTGGACCCAGGGTGAAGGTCACCAGGGTCGGCGAATCCACCAGCACCCCGTTCTCGTCATAGACTTCGGCTTTGATGGTAGTCGATTCCCGGCCGCCGCCGCCCACGACCATGATCCGGTTGGGATTGGAAGGCGGTATTTCGATATAGGCCGGTGTTCCGCTGAAGCTGGGGTCTTCGATGCTGATCAGCAGGGAATCGGAAACGCTGCCAAAACTGGGATGGTCGAAAGCCACCTGAATGGTGGAGATCCCCACGTCTTCCGGATTCCCCAAGTCCGTGAAATCTGTAACCACCGATCCGGTGGAATCGGTGATCGCACTTTCGGCAATGAATCCCAGTGACGCGTTGAAGGCAATTTCCAGATTGGGGAGGGGTCGGTTGGCCCGGTTCAGGAGCCGGGCGGTTATCTGGGCTTTGGTGGCGCCGTTATCGAGCTGAATCACGTCCGTGTCGGTACTGAGAATGATCCGGTAAGGCCAGACGTCGGTTTCACCGGCATACACGTTGAAGCGGGCCGAACTCTGTATATCTTCATTCAATTGGACCAGAACCACTACCCCTTCGTAAGTGGGGGTACCGGGATTGTCCACAGCGGCACCACCGTCCTCGAACAGGACGCTGGCCAGTCCGTCGGAATTGGTGGCGGTGCTGTAAATATCCAGGCTGCCGCTGGGCGCTCCCAGGACCGTGGGACTGAAGCTCAGCAATTGCCCGGCCACGGGATTGCCGTTCTGGTCCTTCAGGGTCGCCACGATCAGAGTATAGGCATCGGGACCGGCCACGTCCTCACCCACGTTGATGCGGTCACCACTGGCAAGATCGATGGCTACGGGAATGGCATTGGCGGTCAGAACGTAGTTCACGGGACTGGCAATGGAAACCTGAACGGAATCGGTGAGGGTGCCGAAGAGGGGATGAGCAAAACGGGCCTGAATCGCCGCCGTGCCCACGTGGTCCACATTGCCCGTGTCCTCAAACCGCACCGTGGCTTTCCCGGCGGAGTCGGTGAGAACGGTCTCGGCGGACAGAACCCCGATGTCCGGCGGATTCAGGGTAAAGCGCACCGCCAGCCCGGGAATCGGAAATCCCCGACGATTGGTTACCAGGGCGGTCACATCGGACCAGGTCTGGCCATTGTCCACCTGAATGGTGGAATTGGAGGCCGACATGTTCAAATAATAGGGCCACACTGTCGTGACGGCCGTATCGATAATCGTTATGGTTTGGGTGATCTTGGTGTCTGCATTCAGGCTGGCTTTCAGGGTAATATCGCCGGAATGATCGTTATCGGCGAAATAGGAGACGGCCTGTCCGACAGCATTGGTCACCACTTCGACCGGGTCGAAAGAACCGACCGGATTCCCGTTTTGTTGAGCCGAGAAAGCAATCGTCCGCCCGGAAGCGGCGGTCCCGTTGTTGTCCAGCAGGGTCACGGTCACTTTGGTGAGTGTGGCATTGCCTTTCAAATCCTCTCCGATGGCGACTTCATCGTTATTGGCGTCGTAGGCGACGGCGGCCGTATGCATACTGATGCTGTAGTCCAGGGCGGAATCGTGGGGTACGCGGTCATCACAACTCAGGAGAAACAGGACGGAAGCGCCGAGACCGATCAACCCGATACGGGACAGGAAATTCCTCTGTTTCATGACTATTCTCCCCCCTCAACCCGGACGGTATCCGAATCGGCCGGTACCGTCCTGAGGGTATTTTGCACTTCTTGCTCGAAGGCATTCATTTCATCTGTTTTGGTCAGATGCGTGTAATTGTCTTTAACGATCGAAGGCGTAATCTGGATGATGAGATCCGTCTTTTTGTCCAGCACGTCATGCCCGGTAAACAATTTTTTCCCCAGGAACGGAATTTTGTGCAACACGGGCACCTTGTATTCGGTGGACTTCCGATCCCGGGCGATCAGGCCGCCGATGATAATGGACTGGCCGTCTTTCACCCGGATCGTGGTTTCGCTCTTTCGACTCTTGACCCGGGGAATGTTTTTATCGGGACCGATAAATTCGAAGATGGAACTGACTTCCGGTTCCACTTTGACCGTTATGTAGCCGTCCGTATTGACCGTAGGCAGAATATTCAGTTTGATGCCCACTTCTTCCCGCTGGACCTGGACCTGACCGCCCACGCCACCGGAACTGAGAATATAGGGGACGATGTCCAGCATCTTGATGGAGGCTTCCCTCCCGTTCAATGTCACCAGTTTGGAATCGGCCAGAACCTCCGCTTTGTTTTCTTTGAGGAGAAAATCCAGGGTCAGATCGAAGGCGGTCAACTGGCGGCTGAACCCGTTTTGCAGGGCGATGATGTTGTTCTTGTTCAATCGGTTGAAGATCATGTCCGTGGGCAGCTCTCCCCGGGGTTGAGCCTGGTAATCTTCGTAGACGGTTCCCGAATTGGGATCGGACGACTGGGTCAGACCGGGGACGACGGATCCGGCACCGGGAATGCCTGACGGCGGGGTACCGTTCTCCGCCAGAATGGTGGTGTAATTGGCCAGTTTGGACCAATCGATACCCAATCGTTCCTCTTCGTCCTGAGCCACTTCGATCAACCGGGTTTCCAGCAGGATCTGGATCGCCGGCACGTCGATTTCCCGCACCACATCTTCGATTTCCGCCAGTTTTTTGGGGCTGGCGTTCACCAGGAGTTTATTTCCGGACACGTCCACCTGGATTTGATCCGTCAGGTCCTGGAGCAATTCTTTCACTTCCTCCGCCGAAGCGTATTTGAGTTCAATCACATGACTCGTTACTCCCACTTCTTCCGCCAGTTTTTTCGGCTCTGCGATCAGGAAGGAATTCCCCACGATTTCATAACTCAGACCGACGGCCCGGACGACCAGATTGATGGCCTGCTCGATGGGTACATCCTCGATGTGGATGGAAATTTTATCCTGTCGGTTCACGGTCGGATCGGTCACGATATTATAGCCGCTTTCTTTGGCCAGGATGGCCAGAATGCTGGGCAGGAAGGCATCTTCCGCATGGAGTGTCACCAGCGTGGGATGTTCTGCTTCTTTGGCGCTGATGGTCCCCTCTTCCTGAGCGAACAGTCCTCCGGCCAGGATGGTCATCAAAAGGATTACCTGTACACACTTCTTCATTCGCTTATTCACTCCTCTGCTTTTTCCCGGATTGCTCCGCCGTTTCCTCCAGGGGCGATGTCACAACAGGATAATGATATTCTTTCTGATCATTGGTCAACACCACCTCATCGGTATCAATCCAGGCGACCACATATTTATCCACCGAATCCCCCACAGTGACGGTAAAATGTTTCTCTTTGTAATTGATGATGGCCTGATTCTCCGTCGTACCCAGAATGACGGCTGTCACGCGGATCTTGCCGCGATTCCGACCGCGCCGGCGACCGTACTGATCCGTTAAATAGAGGACATTGGTCAACCGCATGGGTTCATTTTCCAATTGGAACCGATATTCACTGCGGCGCTGGAGCCGGTTCTCCAGATATTCAATTTCCGCTTCCAGTTGTTCATCCGTGCCAAATTGAACCTGGGCCGCCCGGTGTTTGACCTTTTTCCAATTTTTGATCACCGGATACGATTTCCCGGCGGAAACAATGATGAGCACCAAAGTCAATCCCACCAGCAGCATCCACAGGGTACGGTTGCGATCGATCACAGGGCACCCCCCTTCAGGGTCGAACTTTTGACCAGGGTCAGGGTGGACAGATTCAGTTCCACCAACTGGGTTTCCAGATCCTCTTCCCGGGTGATGTTTTTGATCCGTTCGATTCCGTTGTTCACCGTGAATTCATCCACGGAAATGAGCCGGGGCGAACGTTCCAGTTCGGCCATGAATTCCCCCAATTGTTCAAAGGTGCACCGGATGAGAAGCTGGTAAGGCGACATGATGTAATTGCCTTTTTCCACCCGCTCCTTGGGTTTGATCGATTCCAGGGAAATCCCCTGACGATCCAGCATTTCGGTGAGATCATCGATGAACGGAATGGAGGCGTCCTCCGCCAGGGAATCCCGCAGGGACAGTGCCAGGTTTTCTTCAAACAGCGTATAGACCCGGTCCAGTTTATTGGCCAGAATCTGGGCGCTGATCAACTGTTCATTCAGTTCGGCCTGTTCATCCTCCAGAGCCCGTATCTGACGGGGCTTGTCCCCCATCAGGACCGTGGCCTGAACCCAGAACAACGCCGTCAGGACCAGGGACAAAATAAACAGCCAGGTATTGCGTGCCGCCGCCATCAGGTCCTCCTCCGGGAAACTCGTCCCGCGCTGAATCCGGCTTTGACTTCCGCCTGGATTTCAAACACCAGAATGGTCTGGCCACGAACAT
>RFIZ01000239.1 GCA_003695105.1 Fidelibacterota bacterium | reverse complement strand
GGGATATGGACTCCAGGCCCTGACCGCCCGCTACCCGCAGGTGGAGCAGGATCTGGCAATCCACGATCCGTCCGTCAATCCGTTTACTCCGGCGGATGTTCCCGTCCTTTACTGGACAGCCGCCGCACTGGGGGGAGCCATATCGTCCAGTCAGGGAGATCCCCGCTGGGTGATTCGACTGCCGGAAGTGGTGTGGTTGCTGGAGTGCGCTGAACAATTGGATCCTGACTGGAATGAAGGGAGTCTTTACTCGGCCCTGATTTCCGTCTCCCTGAGCCGTACTGATATCCCCGGGCAGAATGAAGCCCGGGCGCGATCCTATTTCCAGAAAGCCCTGAAGGCAACGCAGGGCCGGGACGCAGGTATCTATGTGACCCTGGCGGAAAAACTGGCCGTTCGTAACCAGAATCGGGAGGAATTTGAACAATTGTTGCACACCGCTCTGGCTCTGGATGTGGATCAGGCCCCGGACCGGCGGCTGGCCAATGTAATCGCCCAGAGACGCGCCCGGTGGCTGCTGGACAGGGAAGACGAACTCTTTTACTGAGGATGACATGAAAAAGTGGATTCTGGCCTGGCTGATGGTGTCGTGGGTGTTCCCCAAAAAAATCGTCATCAAACTGGCGACTCTGGCACCGGAAGGCACCGATTTGTATGGTCAACTGGTGGATATGCAGCAACAGTGGAAGGCCGCCTCCAACGGCGAAGTCATGTTGCGCATTTACCCCAATGGGGTGGTGGGGGATGAACGGGATATGATCCGGAAAATGCGCATCGGACAAATTCAGGCCGCCGGCATTACGACGGAAGGGTTGTCGGAACTGGCGCCGGATGTCTACGCCTTTATCATGCCCATGTATTTCCGTTCCTATGAGGACGTGGATCGCGTCCGGGACGTGATCTCACGGGAATTGGAAGATCAAATCGAAGCCAACGGATTCAAATTGTTGTATTGGGCTGATATCGGGTGGGCTTACTGGTTTACCGATCAGGAAATTCATACCCCGGATGATTTACGGGAGTTGAAAATTTTCACCTGGGCCGGAGACTTCAAGTCCCGGGAATTGTGGAAATCAGCCGGGTTTCAGTCCGTTTCCCTGGCTTCCACCGATGTGCTGTCGGGTTTGCAAACCGGGCTGATCGATGCCGTGGCTACGACTCCTTTATTTGCACTTTCTTCCCAGTGGTTTGGTGTGGCCAACCATTTACTTCTGATGAAATGGGGACTGGTGACGGCAGCCCTGGTGGTGGATTTACGCACCTGGAATCAAATCCCGGAAGCCATCCGTCCCCGGTTGCTCGATATTGCCCATACGATCGGTCGCCGCCATCAGGCCACGGGTCGCTTTGCCGATCAACAGGCTATCGATGCCATGAAACAGTACGGTCTTACCGTGGTGGTTCCGACCCCGGAAGAAGAACAGGTCTGGCGCCATCTGGTCCGGAGCTGGTATCCGGCTCTCAGAGGGACCTTCGTTTCGGATACCATGTATGATTTGTTAATGGAACTGGATACGGTCCGGGTAGGGGATGAATGAACCGGCTGCAACGGAGGTAGGCGGTACCCAGTCTTTCCTGAACCGGTTGCGGTTTGGGGAAGATTTGATCGCTCTGTCCGCCTTTTTTCTGCTGGCGTTTATCCCCACGCTGGAAGTCATTTCCCGTATTTCCCGCATCCCCGGCATTCCGGCGGCTCCCGTCCTGGTGCAACATTTAACCTTATGGGTGGGATTTATCGGCGCCATCCTGGCTACGCGACAGGGGAAATTGCTGGCCTTGACCACGCGACCTCTCTTCGTAGCAGAGGAAACCTTACATTTTGGGCGCTGGTTCGCCCGGGTCATTTCCTTTCTGGTAGTGATCGGTCTGACCTGGGGGAGTCTGGACCTGATTCGGTGGGAATTTTTATACCCGGTTGAGATTGCGCCGAATCTGCCCCGATGGGTGGCTCAGCTGATCATTCCGCTGGGATATGGAATCATTGGCATTCAAATCTTTCTGAAGAGCAGTGGCAGCCGCATCATCCGGGCCTCTTTTCTCATGATTGCCTTTGCTCTGATCCTGCTGCTCCTGATCGGAGCCCTCCAACCCAGTGGATTTTTTGTTCTGGTCAGCGCCGGCTGTATCCTGGTCTCATTGGTTTTTGGTGCCCCGATTTTTGTAGGCTTGGGCGGCCTGGCTCTTGTATTATTCTGGTGGGATTATACCCCAGTCAGTTCCATCCCGGCCGAATCCTATCGCATCGTCGTATCCCCGACTTTACCCACACTGCCCCTGTTTACCCTGGCGGGGTATTTGTTGGCCGAGAGCAAGGCTTCCCAGCGCTTGTTTGAAGTATTTCGGACGTTGTTCGGTTGGATTCCCGGTGGCACGCCCATCATCGTGGTGGTCCTCAGCGGTTTCTTCACCGCATTGACCGGCGGTTCGGGCGTAACGATTCTGGCTCTGGGAGGATTACTCTTTCCGCTTCTCCGAAAAGAGGGGTATTCGGAGGGATTTGCCCTGGGATTGATCACCGTTGCCGGCTCACTGGGATTGCTGTTTCCGCCCAGTTTGCCGGCCATCATATTTGGTGTGACGGCTGGGGTCTCCGTGAAACAGGTTTTCATCGGCGGTGCCTTACCCGGCGCATTGCTTGTCCTGGCCATTGCCGGCTGGGCCCTCCATCAGGAACGGAAAGTGGTTACGACGGATACGAAATTGACCTGGTCTTCGGTCGGTACAGTCCTCTGGAATGCCAAATGGGAGCTGGCCCTGCCCGTGCTGATTCTGTTCGGCATTTTTGGCGGATTCATGACTCTGGTGGAAACGGCCGCCGTCACGGTTTTGTATGTTTTGTTTATCGAGGTGATCCTGTACCGGGACATCACCTGGAATCAATTACCCCGTATCGTGGTGGATTGTGCCACGCTGATTGGCGGGGTACTCATCATTTTGGGCGTGGCCATGGGACTGACCAGCTACTTGGTCGATGCTCAAATCCCCATGAAACTGCTGGCATTCGTCAAGAGTATGGTATCGTCACCCTGGGTGTTTTTGATGTTTCTCAACGGACTCCTGCTGATTGTCGGCTGTCTGATGGATATTTTCTCGGCCATCATTGTGATTGTCCCGTTGATTGTCCCTTTGAGTACACATTTTGGTATCCATCCGGTCCATTTGGCGGTCATCTTTCTGGCCAACCTCGAGCTGGGATTTCTTACACCGCCCGTGGGAATGAATCTGTTTCTGTCAGCCTACCGGTTTGAAAAAAGCATGCCGGTGATCTACCGGGCCACCTTGCCCTATTTTTTGATTCGTCTGGCGGTTGTGCTGGCCATCACGTATCTCCCTGTTCTGAGTTTATTTTTTCTTCGGTAAATTAGGGAACCAAATCTCATCCCGATTCATTACTTGACTACAACAGAACGTGAAGAATAGATTCGCCGCTCACTTTAGGAGACGCCTATACCCCCTGGCTAACAGAGTCCCGCAAGGGAAATTTCAAATCAATCGGAGAATTCATCGATGAAGTCTTTTTTCACCAGTGGCGTGATCGTCATGACGCTGCTATCCGGGGTTATGGCGCAAAGTGAGGCCGGAGCCATCTTTCTGTTGATCGCTCCCGGCGCCCGGGCGGGTGGCATGGGAGAAAGTCAGGTGGCCATTGCTGACGATGCCTATGCCAGTTACTGGAATCCCGCCGGCCTGGGTTTTTTAAAAGGAACCGAACTGGGTATGATGCACGTCAACTGGTTACCCAACCTGGCTGACGACCTCTATTACGAATTTTTCGCCATGCGGCACGAAATTCCGCATCTGGGTACCATCGGCGGACACTTAATTTATCTGGGATTGGGACAACAGATCCGTACCGATGAAACCGGACAGAATTTGGGCACCTTTTCCAGCTACATGATGGCCGTGGCCGGTTCCTATAGCGCCCTGTTATCCTCGCGATCCAGTTTTGGTTTGAATGTAAAAGTGTCGTATCAGCATCTGGCGGAACAGGGTGCCGGGGCCGAAAAGGGGAAGGGCACTTCCACCGATTTTGGCTTCGATGTGGGCTATTTGAAGAAAGGGTTGCTGGGGGACCACATGGATTTTGGACTGACCGTCACCAATATCGGTCCCAAAGTATCTTTCATCGATCCCGCTCAGGCCGATCCCCAGCCCACCAACCTGACCGTGGGTCTGAACATGAAACTCATCCAGACCAAATATAATCGCCTTAATCTTTCCTACGATATTCAAAAATTATTGGTGGCCAGCTATCCCGATATGGATTGGGACGGAAACGGGTATATCGGCGGCTATGATGAATACGGCCATAAATCCACCAAAAATGCCGATTACAACAAGAAGGGGCAAAAGGAAGTGGCCCATACGGATCCTATTTATATTGCGATCTTTACGTCCTGGGTCGATGACTGGTTGCTGGGAGGCGATATCGATAAATCCACTGCCAGCGGCGAAAGCGATCGGGTAATCGGAGGCTATGACTGGGTCGATAATAACGGCAATGGAAAGATCGATGTGGGCGAGGGAGAAATCGTCCCGGCCGGCATCGACCCGGCCAACGGTCTGGAATTCGGTGACGACGGTTGGGGGATCTATAATAAATACGGTCAGAAAGAATTGGGGTCGGCCAAAGATCGAACCATCATGAATGAGATCGATAAACTGGTTCACCATATCGGGATGGAATACTGGTATTCCAAATATTTCGCGCTCCGCGCCGGATACCTGTATGACAAAACCGGAAAGATATATAATCCCACCTTTGGTATCGGATTGAGGTTTGCCGGCTATGGATTCGATTTCGGATATACGTCCGGACCGCCGGGGCACCCCTTGACCAATACGATGCGGTTTTCCCTGGGCTGGGAATTCTAACCTAACACTTGAACAATATTGTGTCACTGTCCCGGACAATTCTATTTGTCTCTGGTCTGTACATTTGTTCCCTCCTGTCGGCGGATATCGTCGGCGACAAGGTCATCTACGGCATCCGGGTGGCTTTTCAACCGGATGACTCCCAGGGCACGACTGGTGACGGTTCCTTTCTCCTGACATCCACCTTTGATACCTGCGGAACCTATACCATCGATCCGCCGCCCCACGATCGGCGGTATTTTCTCAGTCATCTCCAGGCCCTGGATCATTATTTCCGCTCAGTGAGTTACGGGAAGCTGGGGATCGATACCCTGAATTCCGAGATTTACCCCCGGGCCAATGATTCCGTGTATGTACTGCCCCACGATATGGCTTACTACCATCCCTATAATCAGGAGGCCGTGTACGATGAACGTCTGGTGGCCTTATTCCGGGATGCCATTCAGGTTGCCTATCAAAAGGATCACATCGATTTTTCCCGGGCCGATGTGATTGTTGTGTTTCATGCCGGTATCGGCCAGGATTTTGCCCTCCCGTTTCTGGATCCGACCCCGGAGGACATTCCTTCCACCTTTGTGGATGCGGACATGATTCAGGCGGCCACGGGAGAGTCGGGTATTCCGGCAGGACCTTACCTCATCCACCAGGGTGCCATCCTTCCCGAGACCCAAAATCATTTGCTGTATGCTGAAGCGAACCCTCTGCTGGACGCGGCCGAACCCTGTGATTACCAATATGGACTGACCGGAACCCTGGCCCTCATGACGGGGTTTGCCCTGGGATTCCCGCCTCTTTGGGATACGGCCAGTGGAGAGTCGGGAGTGGGGGTTTTTGCGCTGATGGATCAAGGCTCCAACAACGCCAGGGGACTGGTGCCGGCACCGCCGGATGCGTGGTCCCGCATCTATGCCGGCTGGGAAGATCCGATAAGCCCCCCACTGGATAGTGTATTGGTATTACCCTCCCGCCGCGAACACCAGCTGGTAAAGATTCCACTGACGGCAACGGAATATTTTTTGGTGGAGGCCCGGCAAAATTATTGGCGCGAAGAAGTCAGTCTGGATTCCACCCGCTACCTGATCTGGCAAAAGACCGGACGTTATCCGCCCCTGGCGGAAATCCTGATCGATTCCGTGCCCCATACTACCGATCCGGTGACCGGCGTCATCACCGCCTTTGATTCCTACGATTTGGGAACACCCGGAACCGGGCTGCTCATCTGGCACGTCGATGAGGAACGCATCGCCGCCGGACTGGATTCCTATTCCATCAACGGTGACCGGGAACACCGGGGCCTGGATCTGGAGGAAGCCGACGGCGCTCAGGATATCGGCTTTCCCAATCTTTTCATCACTTCGGATCCCAGTGCCGGATATTTCGGCGATGTGTGGTTTCGGGGAAATCGGGAATATGAACGGGTCAATCCCGATTTCCAGGATCAGGCGCCGGAATTCGGACCTACCACCTATCCTGACACCCGACTCAATTCCGGTTTTCCCTCATACATAGCGGTGACGGATATCAGTGCTCCCGGAGATACCATGACCTTCCGGGTGATCAACGAGCGCCGGCTTACCGGTTTTCCCACCGACCGCGGTTCTTACCGGATGCTGGCGGATGTGAACGCCGATGGAGAACCGGAGTTGGTGGGTGGGTCCGGCCAATTATGGCTCTCAACGGGACCGGAGAATGCCCCTGAAATCCTGTTGGACACGATCGGAACCAAGGTGGAACTGCTTTTAGCCGGAGACGCTCTGGTGGCAGCGGAACCGGAACGGGATAGCCTTCGCCTCTTTTTTTGGAAACCGGCGTTTGGACCGGGACCCCTGGTCCCGATTGGAAAACAGGTTCTGCCCCTGGAAGCCGGTCCCCATTTCCTTCAAGGTAACCGGGACTCGGTGCAGGTAACCGTGTTCACCGCTTCTCAGGCGATCGTCGTCACACCGGACAGTTTCCAGGCGCAGTCCCGGTCCTGGTCCGCTCCGGATTCTACGATCACCCTCACGCTTACCGATTCCGGTTTGACCGGGGAAGGCGGAATCTATCTGGTTCGGTTGGAATCTCAGGGCGGGATCCGCATGACCACGCCGGCAGGTGAGAGTGC
>RFIZ01000238.1 GCA_003695105.1 Fidelibacterota bacterium | reverse complement strand
GTCCTATCGCTCGCTGGAAGTTCCGACCCGGATGCGGAATCTGCTGGGAATCCAGGCGGGCCATCACCAGGGAAAATGGAGCGGGTACCTGCGGACCCGGGTTCAGGCCACCCGGTTTACGCTTTACGACGCCCTGTTGCGGGCGGAATATCGAAATCCGACCTCCCATCGACTTCGGGTATCAGCCGAGTTTCAGACCCGGACGCCCCGCATTGCCGAGAATTCCATTTTTTCCGTGTTCGAAGCCTATAATTCCCAGGAATTGCGGGTCCGTCTGGAACGTCAAATTCAGGGGGATCTGAACGGGCGTATTGCTCTGCGACAGGTCTGGTTTCATCAGGAATCGGCTACCATCCTCACCCTGGGCGCTTCCCGGCAACACACCGCTCTGGCCTGGATCTGGCAGGACGGCTACGGCGGCACCTCGAACCGTCTGCAGCTAACGACGCAGGGCACCTGGAAAGGGCTCTTCCTGGCCGGTCGCGCCTCCCTGGGGAACTACCGTTTGCTGGAAGGCACACTGGAAGATCTGGCCACTTATTCCGTGACGGCCGAATATCCCCTTTCGAAACGGCTGGTTTTCCGCGGCGATGTCCAATGGTTACGGAATCGATATTATGCCCGGGACGTTCGGTTCCTGGCAGGATTGAGGGTGCGGATATGAAGAGATTGATCCTTGTTCTGACCCTGAGCCTGGTCTGGGCTCAGGAACGCCCCCTGGTGGTGACCTTCAACCATGAATTGCATGTGCAGGAATTGGGCGTCAAATGCACCATGTGTCACAATCCCAAAGTCCTGAGGACCTCCGAGTCGTCCGCCGACCGCATCATGCCCACCGAAAAGCGCTGCATGAAGTGCCATCGGACCTGGAAAGACGACGGGGATTGCGATTTTTGTCATTTGACCGACGAACCGTATCCCCCTTTCCCGCCGGTGACGCGGAATTTTCAATTTTCCCATAAATTGCATTACGCCGAGAAGAAGATCGATTGTGAACAGTGCCACAGTGACATGACGGGAGTGGAAAACCGTCCACCCATCCCGACGATGAATGATTGTCTGGCCTGTCACCGGGAGCGGAAAGGTCCCCAGTACTGTTCCGCCTGTCACGAAAATGTAGCCACCCTCCGTCCGGCCAATCACGGGCCCGACTGGATCGCCGACCATAAGGTGGCCGCCCTGACCGAAACGGCGGACTGCGCCCTCTGTCATACCCAACTCAGCTGTGAAAACTGCCACAGCGGGTCCAATCTGGATGCGGACGAGCTGCCGATCATGAATCCCTCGCCGTCCTTCCGGACCGACCTCCTGAAAGGCGGACTCCTGCTGGAGCGCAACCATGCCCTGGATTATGAAATGAACCATGGCCTGGACGCCTCCACCAAGGCCAAAGATTGTCAGGTCTGTCACGATTACCAGAATTTTTGCACCGATTGTCACCAGAATGAGGACCGGCCCATCTTGAACAAACCTGACTTTCATGGCGGAAGTGATTGGGGAGCAGTCAAATATGGCGATGATCCCGCCCATCCGGTGGATTTCGCCAACGATGTGACCGGCGGTCGCCACGCGGAAATGGCCCGGCGGGACATCGAACTCTGCGCCTCCTGTCATGATGTGGAGGGCGCCGATCCCCTCTGTGTGGACTGTCATTCCGATCAGGACGGAGTGCTGAACACCGATCCGGCTACACACGAACCCAATTTCATGCACGATACCCAGGGAGACTGGTGTACCGAAACCAATTCCATGTGTTTCGTCTGCCATCGCCGGGCGGTAAACAAAGGAGATGGATTTTGCGGATATTGTCATCAATAATCGTAATCACAACTCTGTTTCTGTTCGGTTGCGCCGACCTGAACTCCGGTATCACGGCTCCTCCGCCGGACCGGGTGACTTATGTGGATGACATCCAACCCATTCTGGACCGTCAGTGCAGCCGCTGTCACGGGGTGAACCAAACCATCGGTGGATTAGACCTGACCCGTTACGATTCCATTCTGGCTTCCGACGATTTTGTACCCGGCGATCCCAATTCCATCGTGCTCTTAAAATTGCGACCGTCCTCGGTTTCCATCCGGTCCATGTACATCTACCTGAATGATGTACACCAGTATAATCTCATCTACCGCTGGGTGGTCGAGGATAGTTTAGCCAGGGAGTAGCCATGCTGTACTCGAAATCTGCGGAATACGGAATTCAGGCCATGATTTATCTGGCTGTGCGTCAATCGGAAGATCCGGTGCTGATCAGCGAGATTGCAGAAGCATACAACATTCCCCAGCCGTTTCTGGCGAAGATCGTGCAGACGCTGGTCAAATTCAATCTGCTGAAAGCCGTCCGGGGACGCCATGGGGGCATCATGCTGGCCAAGGACCCCCACGAGATTCATGTCCAACATATCATTGAAGCCATTGACGGTCCGGAACCGGACGAAGATATTTGCGTCATCGGTCTGGATCCCTGTTCCAGTTCCCAGCCCTGTCCCTTTCACAACAAATGGACCCGCATCCGCAGTGAAATTTCCTATATGTTGAACTCGGAAGATCTGGCGGACCTGGCGAAAAAAGTCCAGATCAAACACGAAAACATGATGCGGGAGAAGAAGTCCTCCCAGACGGTATCCTGAGTTAAACCGGTAAACAGGAGTGGAATATCTTGTTATCCACTCTTTTTCTTTCTAATTTCTGCCGCTGGAAACGATGCGAAAATCGGTCCGGCAGACATCGTTGAGTATGAAAATGCGGGGGAAAGCATCATCCGCATTTTTTTGTTCATAACCGACAGAGTGTAGAAACAATGGGGGGAAACCATGGGTACTGACTCTGGAACTTCGTTGCCATCCGCATCCCGACGAAAGTTTATCGATTATTTATTGGGAGGGGGAATCCTGGCCTGGCTGGGAACCATTCTGTACCCCTTGTACCGCTACCTGACGCCGCCCAAGGTAGCCAATGTGTCCGTGAATCAGGTGGAAGCCGGTCTGGTGAAGGATTTTCCCCTGAATACGGCCAAAATTGTTCGCTTCGGGCGGAAACCGGTAATCGTGATCCGGAAAAAAACGGGCGAATTCACGGCCCTGACGGCCACCTGCACTCATCTGGACTGTACCGTACAGTACAAGTCGGATGCGGAAATCATCTGGTGTGCCTGTCATAACGGAAAATATGATTTGAACGGTAACAACATTTCCGGACCGCCGCCCAAGCCTCTGACCCGTATGGTCGCTAAGGTTCAAAAGGACAAGGTGATCGTCATGAGAGGGGAGGAGGCCTGATGAATAAAATCGTGCAATGGATCGATGAACGGATCAGCCTGGAGGCTGCCCGGAAATTCGCCAAGAAGAAGGAAGTTCCGGTATTTTACGGTACGGTATGGTATTATCTGGGCGGAGTGGCCCTGTTCCTTTTCATCATTCAAATCATCACCGGAATTTTGTTGACGTTTTATTATCAACCCGGCGTGAATACGGCCTATGAAAGCGTGAAATTCATTGTCAGTAAGGTGGAATACGGCTGGTTGATTCGGGAAACCCACAGCTGGTCGGCCAATCTGTTCATCTTTTTCATCTTCCTGCATATGTTCACGGTGTTTTTTGCCAAAGCCTATCGGAAACCCCGGGAAATGACCTGGATGACCGGAATGTTGCTGTTGCTGGTGGCCCTGGGATTTGGCTTTTCGGGCTATCTGTTGCCCTGGAACGAGCTGTCCTTTTTTGCCACCCGCGTGGGAACGGAAATCGCGGGAGCCCTGCCTGTAGTGGGCGATTTCCTGTTGAAGTTCCTCAGAGCGGGGGACGAGGTGAGCGGCGCCACGCTGACCCGTTTTTACGGGATTCACGTGGCGGTGTTGCCTCTGATCGCCATAACCCTCCTGGTCATTCACTTGCTGCTGGTCCAGTTCCAGGGGATGAGCGTACCGCCGAAACTGGAAAAAAACCCGGCCTTGCGACGGGGTGCCATCCCCTTCTTTCCCAATTTCGTACTCCGGGACCTCACCGTCTGGCTCATCGTGTTTAATGTGGTGGCCTTGCTGGCGTTGCTGTTCCCCTGGGAACTGGGGTTGAAAGCCGATCCCCTGGCGCCGGCCCCGGCCGGCATCCGGCCCGAATGGTACTTCATGTTCATGTTTCAAACCCTGAAACAGATACCGGCCCATTTCCTGTTCATGGAAGGCGAATTGTTCGGCATTCTGGTCTTTTTGGTGGGCGGGATCATCTGGTTTCTGGTGCCGTTCCTGGATAAACACGCCGGTGACCCGGATGCCGTCAGCTCCAAACGCTGGACCCGCATCGGGATCATTGTCCTGGCCTTCATCATCGTAATGACAATTTGGGGGTACCTGGTATGAAAACGCGAATCGTACTTCTGGGAATCTTTTGTCTTTCATTGGGCTACGGCGACGTGGTCCGGAAAGATGCCTGTTATACCTGCCATCAGGTGGTGGATGAAGATCGGGACGACGACGCCAAAATCATGACCCACATCGACCAGGATATTCACCTGCAGGTGGGATTGAGTTGTGCCGACTGTCACGGGGGGGATCCCACTGCGTTCGACGATCCGGATGCAGCCATGTGGGACAACGACGATTTCTTGGGCGCCATCGAACGCGGTGATCAGCCGGAGGTTTGCGGGAAATGCCATTCGGATCCCCAGTTCATGCGCCAATACACGGCTTCGGTCCGGACGGATGAAGTCCAACAGTATTGGACCTCCCAGCATGGGAAACTCCTGCAGCAGGGTGATGAACACGTGGCCGTGTGCACCAGTTGTCATGGAGTGCACGGGATATTGAAAAAGGATGATCCCCGCTCCCCGGTGTACGCCACCCATGTACCGGAAACCTGCAACCGTTGCCACGGCGATGCCGATACCATGGCCGGGTATGGGATTCCGACTGACCAGTACCAGCAGTACAAAACCTCCGTCCACGGGAAAGCGCTGTTGGAAAACAATGATATCGGTGCTCCCGCCTGCAACGATTGCCATGGCAATCACGGTGCCATGCCGCCGAATGTGGTCACGATCGCCGATATCTGCGGCACCTGCCATGTGAACAACCGGCAGTTGTTCGTCTCCAGTCATTTGAATTACGACATGCTGAACGTGGGGGCCAAACAGTGCATCGAGTGTCACGGAAATCATGGGATTCAACCGCCTTCCGAGGAGTTGCTCCACGCCGGGACCAAGACCTTTGTCTGCCAAAGCTGCCATGATCTCCATGGCGAAAAAGCCGCTGTCCTGGCCACCCAGATGGATAGTGTCATCGACAGTCTGAAACGGAATTATGACCAGGCCCGGGCGCTGATATCCACCGCCGAACAGAAGGGGATGGAAGTGAGTGACCTGTACGAATTTTTGGATGAAGCTCACCGTTCCCTGATGCAGACTCGCACCAGCATCCATAGTTTCAACATACAGACGGTGCGGGAAACGGCTGGACCTGGCATGAAAGCGTCCACCAATGCCCTGGAAGGCGCCCGCCGGAGTTTACAGGAATACGACCGGCGGCGATGGAGTCTGTTCTTTATGACCCTGGCGGCCTCCTTTTTGGTCGTTATTCTGATTCTAAAAATCAGGAACATGTAACGGCCAAGTCCTCGAAAAAAAGCCGGCGTAAGCCGGCTTTTTTATTGATGGGTATTCATTTTGAATCCCTGCATTTATTTTGGATTGGTCTAAAATTTCCTCTAATTTTGTTTGCTGTACTTGAATTGAAATTGCACTATTTACGTGTTTGAACAAATCACAGACCGCTTCGACTCCCTTTTCCGCCGGATGCGCGGACTCGGGAAAATTACGGATGCCAATATCCGCACCGCCGTGCGGGACATCCGCCGGATTCTGCTCGCGGCCGACGTGAATTTCCGCGTGGCCCGGGACTTTGTCAACCGGGTGGCGGAACGGGCGCAAGGATTGCCCGTGCTCAAATCCATCAAACCCGGGGAACAGTTTGTTAAGATCGTGCATGACGAACTGGTCCAATTGCTGGGTACGGAATCCTACGAAATGGATGGTTCCCGTCGTCCTACGGTAGTGCTGTTGGCGGGACTCCAGGGAGCCGGAAAAACTACCACGGCCGCCAAACTGGCCTATCGTTTTCGGGAGAAAAAGGTGTTGGTGATCGGGGCCGATCTGGTCCGACCGGCGGCGGTTCACCAATTGGAGGTCCTGGCAAAACAGGCCGGGGCCGATTTTACTTCCGATCTCAAGTCCACGGCGGTTGAGGTGGTCCGTCAGGGTTTGGAACTCGGCCGGCAGGGAGGCTATGACCTCATCCTGATCGACAGCGCCGGTCGCCTGCATGTGGATGAAACCATGATGGAAGAAATCCGCCACCTGGCTTCACTGGCCCAACCCCACCATCTCTTTTTCGTCGTGGACGGTATGACCGGCCAGGACGCGGTCCGGTCGGCCCAGGCCTTTGATCAGGCGCTGGAACTGACGGCCGTGATCCTAACCAAAATGGACGGAGATGCCAGGGGCGGGGCGGCTGTTTCGGTCCGGGCCGTGACCGGAAAACCGGTGGCCTTTTTGGGGACATCGGAAAAGTTGGACGGTTTGGAACCTTTCGACGCCCGCCGTCTGGCCGATCGCATCCTGGGATTGGGGGATGTGATCACCCTGGTGGAGAAAGCGCAGCAGGTGGTGGATGAAGAGGCTGCCCGGACCCTGCAGAACAAACTGGCGAAACAGACCTTCGATCTGGACGATTTCCGCCAGCAGATCCGGCGTCTGCAGAAAATGGGATCCCTCACCCAGCTGATGGGTATGATGCCCGGACTGCCCCGAAAAGCCTTGCGCGGTCTGAATTTGGACGACCGTCAACTGGTATGGACGGAAGCATTGATCAATTCCATGACCCCGGAGGAAAGGCGGAAGCCCCACATCATCAACGGGTCCCGGCGGAAACGCATTGCCCGGGGAGCCGGCCGTCCGGTGCAGGAAATCAATCAACTCTTGAAAAATTTTGCACTGATGCAAAAAATGGTAAAATCCATGGGAAACAAACGCTTCCCCGGAAAGCCCGGAGCCTTTCCCGGGATGAACACCTTATTGGGAAATTGAACAAGGAGAATGACGATTGGCGATTAAAATCAGACTGAAACGTATTGGCCGCCGAAACCGGCCGTTTTACCGTGTCGTGGTGATGGATTCCCGGAAACGACGGGACGGCGCCGCCCTGGAAGAATTGGGCTGGTTCAACCCCATTGCCCTGGACAAAGAATCCAATT
Organism: Fidelibacterota bacterium; assembly: GCA_003695105.1. Lineage (GTDB taxonomy): Bacteria > Fidelibacterota > Marinisomatia > Marinisomatales > J089 > J089. The sequence goes on along the minus strand of RFIZ01000238.1, from coordinate 2,382 downwards.
TTCGTTTGAAAGAGGACCGGATCCTGTACTGGCTGGGCGTTGGAGCGCAACCCACCGATCCGGTACGGGCGCTGATGAAGCGGTCCGGACTGAGTCTTCGCTGGCATTTGCAACAACAAGGCCTGGATGAAGATTCCATCCGGAAAGAAATGGAAAAATGGGCTCTCAACCGGGAGAACCGGAAGCAGAAAAAACCATCCCGGCAGACAGCCCCCGAACCGGCTCCGGAAGTGACCGAGCCGGCTCCCTCCGAAGAAGAACAACAAGAATTGCCGGACCAGGAAGAGGCTCCGACGGAACCCTCCGAAGAAGCCGCGGCTGCCACCGAACCCGAGGAAACACCCGCCGCAGAGTCGGAGGAGGACAACACTTCAGAACCCTCAACACCGGAACCTGAGGCTCCAGCCGAAACGGAAGCCGAATCTGAAGCCGAACCCACCGCATCCCAAGACGAAGGAGATCAGGCTCAGGGTCAGTAGACGATCAAGTTGTTGAATGGAGGTGATATGACTATGGAGGAGTTCATCTTAACCGTCGTAAAAAAGCTGGTTGATAAACCGGATGAAGTGAAGATCAACGCCGTGGAGACCGAAAAACGAATCATTTATGAATTGACCGTGGGGGAAGGTGACTACGGTAAAGTGATCGGAAAAGGTGGAAAAAACATCAGCGCTCTGCGATCCCTGGTCTTTGCCATCAATGCCAAAGAAGGCGGAAAACGCGCCCGTCTGGACGTGATTGATCAGTAAGATGCCCATGTCAGAACACCGTCTGTTCCCCATTGCCCGTATCACCCAGGTCGCCGGTTTGAAGGGGGAAGTCCGCATGCGACCCCTGTCCCGTTACTTCGAGGAATACATTGACAAAAAACCCATCTATCTGGGCCTGTCGGAAGAATACAGCCGGGAAACCCGGATCGTCCAGAAAGTGGGACTGGGCAAACGGGTCCGTTTCCGGTTCGATGGAATCGACTCCCGGGAAGAAGCCGAATCCCTGATAGGACAAACCGTCTTTGTGCCCGTGGATGACCAGGACGGCATCATCCAGGTATCGGAAGAATTGATCGGCTCGATGGTGATGACCGACAGCGGGGTCTATATCGGTGAACTGACTGAAATTCTCTGGTTGCCGGCGAATGATGTGTACGTGATTCGCCAGGGAACCAAAGAGGTGTTGATTCCTGTGATTCCGGAAATCGTCAAAGAAGTGGATTTGGATGAAGGTGTGATTGTCATCCACCCCATGGATGGATTAATGGATTGAAACGATTCGTCGTTATCAGTCCCGTACCTGAGATCATTGACAGTATTGTAGCCAACAGCATTCTCCGGCAGGCCGTCGAGAAGGAGTTGGTCGACATCCGGACGGTAAACCTGCGTGAGTTCGGTGTGGGAAACTACCGGCAGATCGACGACGAACCCTTCGGCGGAGGACCCGGTATGGTGCTGATGGCGGAACCCGTCCTCCAGGCCTATGAACGGGCCTGTGAGGTCCTGGATGGTCAGCCGGCGCGGGTCATTTACCCCAGTCCTCAGGGAGATCCCTGGACCCAGACAACGGTCCGGGAGGAAGGTCGCCACAACGCGTTCATTTTCCTCTGTGGCCACTACAAGGGTATTGATGAACGGGCGCTGGACATCATCCAACCGGTGGAGTTTTCCATCGGAGATGTGGTGGTATCCGGGGGAGAAATTCCGACCATGCTGATGATTGACAGCCTGGTGCGCTGGATACCCGGCGTGCTGAACGATATCACTTCGGCCGCCACCGACACGCATGCCGGTGAATTACTGGATGGCCCCTGGTACACCCGACCCCGGATCGTCCGGGGCAGACCGGTACCCGATGTCCTCCTGTCCGGACATCATGAACGGATCGAAGCCTGGCGTCTTCAGCAACGGGAACGACGAACCCGGGAACGGAGACCCGATCTTTGGAAACGATATCTAGAAAACAAAGGAAACAGGACCGACTGAGTTCTGAAAAAATTTCAAACGTGGAGTGAAGCATGAACAAATTACAGGAAGCAACCCGGGACTATTTGAAAACCGACATTCCGGATTTTGCCCCCGGAGATACGGTGGCCGTGGATGTCCGTGTCGTCGAAGGCGGTAAACCACGGATTCAGCGGTTTCAGGGGGTGGTGATCGGCCGGAAAGGTGGCGGCATCGAAGAGACGTTTACCGTCCGGAAAATTTCCAGCGGTGTAGGGGTGGAACGGATTTTCCCGCTCCATTCACCCATGATCGCCAAGATCGAAGTCCTGCGACGTGGGAAAGTGCGCCGGGCTAAGCTGAATTACCTCAAATCCCTCCGGGGTAAAGCGGCCCGGATCGCCGAAAAGCGATAGGAGCCTCTGAGAAGCTCAACCCTCTTTGGTGC
>RFIZ01000237.1 GCA_003695105.1 Fidelibacterota bacterium | reverse complement strand
CTGGTGAAACCTTTACGGTCAGTGGATCTCATCACCCATGAACCCCGGCTGGCCCATAAGGAACGGACCGATGTTTGTGCGGTGCCGGCCGCGTCGGTTGTGGGAGAAGCCATGCTGGCACTGGTCCTGGCCGATGCCGTGTTGGAAAAATACGGCGGTGATTCTATAGACGAACTCAAACATCATTTTGGAAAGACGGGAGTACAGCAGTGACGGTGGATTTTGAAGCCATTCTGGGCGATCGGAACATTTTCATGATCGGCATGATGGGGGCCTGGAAATCGACGGTGGGGCGGCGGCTGGCCACCCATCTTGAGCGACCGTTTATCGATCTGGACCGCGCCATCGAACGGGGAGAGCGGAAAACCATCCTGGAACTATTCGAAATGCTGGGCGAAGAGGGATTCCGTTCGCTGGAAGAGGAATATCTGGATTATCTCTCGGCCAAACCCTCCCAGGTGATTTCCACGGGCGGTGGAACGGTGATTTCCAAAAAGAACCGGAAAGTGATTTATTATCGGGGGGTTTCCATTTATCTCGAAGCGGCACCCATCACCCTGCACCGGCGGATTCGGAATGTGCAGAAACGTCCCTTACTGGCGAAATCCAGTGACCGGCTGAAAACCCTGACCGATCTGTATGAGGAACGCCGGAAGTATTACGAATCCCTGGCGGATCTGATTATTACTACCGACGACTTGTCCCCCACGGCCGTGGTCAATATCATTATTGAAGAGATCGTAAACTCGGCGGATGAAGACCATACCGATTGATCTGGGGGATCGATCCTATCCGGTTCACCTGGCCCTCGGACTGCGAAACCGCCTGACGGACCTCCTGCAGCCCCTCAACCAGGGGCAACAGTGGATTTGCGTGACTCAGCACGGGCTGGCCAGTCTCGCGCATGCAGTCATCCTGGAACCCCTGATTCACGAAGGGTTCCGCATTTCCCTGGTATTTGTGGATGAGGGCGAGGAAGCTAAATCTCTTTCCCAAATGGAACGCCTGTACGACCGCCTGATCCGATTGGGCTGTGACCGGTCCACGGTTTTAGTGGCCTTTGGCGGTGGAGTGGTGGGTGATGTGACCGGATTTGCCGCCGCCACCTTTTTGCGGGGAATTCGCTATGTGCAAATACCCACGACACTGCTGGGGATGGTGGATTCAGCTATCGGCGGAAAAACCGGAATCAATCTATCCCACGGAAAAAACCTGGTGGGAGCCATCTACCAGCCTCAAATGGTCTGTATTGATCCGGAGTTGCTGGCGTCCCTGCCGCCGGAGGAACGCGTCAGCGGTCTGGGAGAAGTGATCAAATATGGGGCCATTTGCGATGCCGACTTTCTCCACTGGCTGGATACTCATTTGTCCCAGATGCTGGAGTGGGATTGCTGGGACGTATATCAACAGGCGATTCAACGGTCGGTCGAAATCAAGGCGGCGATTGTGTCGCGGGATGAACGGGAATCGGATCAGCGCCGGATTCTGAATTTTGGCCATACGGTGGGTCATGCCCTGGAGAAAGTCTGGGGATACGGGTCCATCCGCCACGGAGAGGCCGTTGCCCTGGGTATGTTGGCGGCCGCGGATATCTCGGTCCGAAAAGATTTGCTGCCCTTTCCCCAAATGATCGAATTGCGGGATGTCATTCGTCAATGTCCCTTACCGGATTTGCCTCAGATCGACACCCGGGAATTCCTGGCAGCCATTCGCAAGGACAAAAAGGTGCGGAACGGGCAGGTCCATATGGTTCTCCTGGAACAACTGGGGCGCACCGTCATCCGGTCGGATGTGACGGAAGACGAGCTCCTGGCCAGTTTGGAGCGGATATGAATATTCAGGTAATCGAAGGACCGAATTTGAATTTGCTGGGTCATCGGGAACCGGAAATCTATGGAAAAGACACCCTGGAAGAGCTTCATGCCTGGATGCAAAACCAGGAATATTCCCGTCCCTGTGTTTTCCGTTTTTTTCAGTCGAATTCGGAAGGAGCCCTCATTGATGCGATCCAACAATGCGTACCCTGGGCCCGAGGACTGGTCATCAATCCCGCCGCCTATACCCACACCTCTTATGCCATCCGGGATGCCATCGCCGCGATCGGGATTCCCGCGGTGGAAGTTCATTTATCCGATATTCACCGGCGGGAACCGTTCCGTGCCCAATCGGTGATCGTTCCCGTTTGTGTGGGACAGGTGTATGGAAAAGGGAAAGAAAGCTATCGGGAAGGAGTCGAAATCCTATTGGCACTCTAAAACAAATTCTTCTGTTTCCCCTCATCGGAGTGATCAAACTCTACCAGGTACTGGTTTCGCCGTTGTTCCCTCCACATTGTCGATTTACTCCGACCTGTTCCCAGTATGCGGTGGAAGCTCTCCAGACACACGGTTTCCTGAAAGGCGGGTGGCTGGCTTTCCAGCGAGTCTTACGGTGCCATCCCTGGGGTGGGAGTGGGTATGATCCCGTTCCCCCACGGGACCCGGAACGGAAAACCTAAGAACCCGTTTCCTTCCCTGCCCGGATTTCGCCTAATTTCTCCCTCCCAAAATCAGTCGAGAAAGCAGCTCAGATGAAGTTTGTTGATTGGTGGCAACACCTACCCAGCCACATGAATCCGGTTTTTCTGCACCTTGGCGGCCTGTCGATCCGGTGGTATAGTCTCATGTATTTGGTGGCTTTTGCCATTGTCTATCGCCTGAGCCTCTACCGACTGGAAAAAGAAGAGTGGCCGTTCACCAAACAGGATGTGGGCGACATGATTACCTGGAGCATCCTGGGGGTATTGCTGGGCGGCCGGTTGGGGTATGTCCTGTTTTACGGCAAAGGAATGTTCTGGTCCGAACCGTGGAAAATCTTTTTCCCCTTCAGTAAATACGGTGGCAGCTGGCATTTTACCGGCATTGCCGGAATGTCATACCATGGTGGACTATTGGGTGTCATGGTGGCCCTGTACTGGTTTTCCCGTACGAAAGGATTTCCTTTCCTCCGGCTGGGGGATTTTCTTACGCCCTCCATTCCGCTGGGATTTACCTTTGGACGGATCGGAAATTTCATTAACGGAGAATTGTACGGCCGGATCACTACGGCGTCCATCGGCATGTACTTTCCGGAAGCGGGGGGTACACACCTTCGCCATCCCTCTCAATTGTACGAGGCCTTTTTTGAAGGACTGGTCCTGTTTGCCATTACCTGGCCTCTGCGGAAAAAGGGATCCTTTTCCGGTTTTTCCAGCGGGCTCTATGTATTCGGCTACGGGTTCTTTCGCTTTTTCATCGAATTTTTTCGTCAACCGGATGCCCATATGGGTTTCGTGTTGGGACCTTTTTCCATGGGCCAGGTACTCTGCTTCGGTATGATGGTGATCGGCATTGTCCTGTGGCAGATCGGCCTCCGATCTTCTTCTCCCAATGCATAATCCTCATGATTCTGACTTACATCCTGATCTTCAGTATTTTGGGCAGCATCGGTTCCATCCTGCTGGCGGCGTTGTTTCTGGTCTTTCCCGACCGCATCCAGAAGACGCTGTTGCCCGTCGTCCTGAGCTATGCCACCGGCACCCTGCTGGGATCGGCCTTTTTCGGGCTGATTCCGGAACTGTTACATCATCAAACCGCGACCCGGATGTCCGCCCTGGTTTTGAGCGGGATCGTTTTTTTCTTCGTCCTGGAGAAAATGGTGATCTGGCGGCATTGTCATACCGAAGATTGTGAGGAACACCAGACCTCCGGTCCCCTGATCCTGATTGGCGACGCTTTTCACAATTTGATCGATGGCGTGGTGATCACCGTGGCTTTCCTGTCCTCCATCCCGTTGGGAATTGCAGTGGCGATCTCCGTGGCCATGCACGAAATTCCCCAGGAAGTGGGTGATTTCGCCATCCTGCTCCGCAGCGGCTATTCATCCACCAAAGCTTTTGGACTGAATCTCTTTTCCGGGTTGACAGCTTTGGTTGGAGCTGTGGGGTCGTACTATTTCATGACAGCGGCGCAGCAGGTCATCCCGCTCGCCATGGGCCTGGCGGCCGGAAGTTTCATCTATATTTCCCTGGCCGACCTGATCCCGGACCTCCATCGCACGACCCGGGCCCTCCACAGTCTGGGTCAATTTCTCCTCCTATTGGGAGGCATCGGAACGATTTATGCCTTTCACCTGAAACCGTAATGGAAAGGAATTCTTGTGGGTGATAAAACCTTGATTTGGCTGGCGACGGCCGTCATCACTCTTTCTTCGCTGATGTATCAATGGCGCACCAGCCCCAGTTATCCGGTCCGGGGAAACATTCCCCTGGCTGGCAAGACCGTCTCCTACCGTTTCCCCACGACCTGGCATACGGGAGAAGATGCCAAAATTGTCTTCCCGGCAATAGGTGACGGATGGACAGCTCAGCTGGAATATCGGCGCTACAAATCCCGGGACGCCTGGCAATCGCATCCCATGCATCTGGAAGGTGACTACTGGGTGGGCTACCTCCCTCACCAGCCGGCGGCCGGAAAAATCATGTATACCGTTTCGTTGCACCAGGACTCTGGTCAGACTCAGTCCGTGGTAGATGCTCCGGTCATCTTGCGTTACAAGGGACGCATTCCGCTGGCGATTCTGTTGCCCCATATCCTCCTGATGTTTACCTCCATGCTCCTGAGCACCCGCACCGGAATTGAGGCTCTGGTGGAAGGACCCGGTGCCCGGCAACTGGCAGCCTGGACCCTGGGGCTCCTGGTGGCTGGCGGACTGGTCATGGGTCCCCTGGTGCAGAAATACGCCTTCGATGCGTACTGGACCGGCTGGCCGTTCGGCCATGATCTTACGGATAACAAAACCCTGGCGGCGGTCCTGGGATGGGCGCTGGCCCTCTGGAAATCCCGGTCGGCATCATCCTCTTCTCGTAAATGGTTCCTGTTTGCCGCTGTGTTACACCTGGTGGTCTATTTGATTCCCCATAGTGTTCTGGGATCCGAGATCGATTACACCCAACTGCCATCCTAATCAGGAGAATTCCCGGGTTTTTTCCGAAACAGGGGGATGCATCCATATCAGGAACAAAAGAAAAAGGGGTAGGTATACGGTGTAGCATGGAACGGTAATTATACGCCAGAATTTTTCTACCCCTTTTCATCTATCTATATAGGGACATTTTTTTGATTTGAAGAAAATTTTTTTTATTTTCCGGCAGATTTTTTCGGAATCAAGCATTGATCGGTCAAAATATAGGGGACCATTATTAACACGTTATCTACTCCGTTTCCTTTACAGACACTCCCTGCTAAACTGGAGAATCTCCTTTCCCACCGGATCCAGCGGGAAACAATCGAAGATTTAATTCATTGTTGTCTGGCGCTGACCAAAGCGTTTCTCTACCTACGGAAAAAACAGGGACGATTGTATTTTCGCATCGTGGATCTGTCGGGCTCCGGGGTGGAAGATTTGGCCCTGGATGTAGTCGGGAACCTTTTCCGTCGGAACAAAGACGGCCGGTTTGTGAATTTCGAACGCTACTTTCTGCCCATTTTTTCCCGGATCCGAAATAACCCGCGGGAAGCCTTCGTCCATTTGAAACGTTTGGTGAGTTCCCACCTGTCCCAGGAATTCTCCCGGATTCTTCGCCAGGAAGATCCCCAGGGTTGGAAGATTTACCGCAATATATTGATGGTTCCGCGTCGATCCGAATATGTGGATATGGTGGAAATCCAGTACCGCCGCTATTTTCTCTATCGCCAGTCCATGGAAGAAGATATCTGGACCTTCTTCGAAGGGGAGAAGCCCATGATTCCTCTCCCCCAACTGGAAGCCTGGTTGCGCGAAATCATCACCACCGTCAAGACCACGCCCACGATTGTTGAGAATGTTCTGAAATCCATTGCCACATCCGGGAAATACGCTCCCATGGTGGCCGTGGATGACCTCCATGTGACCATCCAGAAAATTCTGGGACTGTCTTTCACCTTCATGGATGATCTGGATCAGGTGGAAGTGGAACCGGAGCTCACCTTGCCCAAAGCGACCCTTGTGGATTTGATCGATCAGCATATCCAGATGCAATTGGAAAAAAGTTATCGCCTGACCGGAAAAGTCTGCGATGCCATCACCGAGCGCTACCATGGAATCCTGATGACCTACTTTGAAGATTTGATCTGGTTAGGGAAGACCCGGCCCCTGACAGATTACATGAATCACACCCAGGAAAATGAAATTTTACTGGAGAACTGGGATGTGCACAGACACCGACTGGCGTACATGATCCAGAAAGGGAAGAGTCATCTAAAAAATATTTTCTTGAATTTGTGAAAATGTACCTATTAGATAAATGAAGTGAAGGATTGTTTATCAGACCAATTGATTGAAGCGGTTGCCCAGGGAGCAGGGGATGCCAAGGCCCGGTCTCATGTAGATTCCTGTGCCTTTTGTCGGCACCGGGTTCATGAGGCCCAGAAATTTTACCTCCAATTTCTGGCGGAATGGCAAAAGCCCTTATCCCTGAAAGAACGCCACCTGGTGTCGCGATTCAACCGGCCGACCCAGCGCTGGACCGTCACACCGGTGCACACCCTGGCGCCGGCCGTTCCCCGGTCGGTGTATGCGGCTGCCACGTCCCTTCAGGTCCGGGAACCCAGAATAAAACGAGTCGGTCTCCTCTCCTCACCGGATCAGGATGTATTGATCCGATTGCTCCAGGATACGCGGAGCGGTGATGTGCACTTGTTTCTTCTGATGAGCAACCCGGAAGTTGAATGGGTGGCGGTTACCATTCCCAACCTGGACTTCACGGAGTATACACCCACGAATAGTTCGCTGAATTTGGGGCCGGTTTCCGTAACGGAATGGAAACAATGGACCATTCAGATCCGTACCCCCGACCAAAGTTGGGAGCCGGTGCCGGATACTGATGGGGAAGAACTCCAGCCGGGGCAGGTACGGATGTCGTGCACGGAAGATCCGTCCTGGGCGAGCCTGGATACGAAGATCATCTGGGAGAATTCACCGGGGATGCACCGGGACCGTGTAATGGTCTTGGTCACCAAGGCGGACACACTGTTGCAAGCGACCACCGTCGAGAGAGCTTCACCCGCTGTGCTCCGGTTACCGCGCGAAACGGGTCTGAGACTCCAGATCTTCTCCTGACTGTTTGAATGACCCCATCTCCCGTCTTTGCTCTGGAAGAGCAATTCACCGCCCTGGAACAACAGATTCAACTCTTTCCTACGGATCGTCTGAGTTTATTCCACCTGATCCGGTTTTTTTCTCAGCCGGAGGCCAATCGAAATCCGACGAAATTTTCTTCGTATTATCTGGAATCATTGGAATGGTTCCAGCAACTGCTTCATCCGGATACCCTGCAATATCATCCCCCCGCTTTTTACGAACATTTGATCCAGTTGTTAGGCCAGGCCTGCTCCGGGACCTCCGGGAGTCCGGTATCCGCGGAATATGAACTTCTGAAAAAGACCGTCCAGGAATATCAGATTCGCCTCTGGCTCTTTCTGGGAGAACTGGACCGGGTGGCCAGGATCCTGGGGCTTCCAGAACCGGAGATTTTGCCTACCGATGTAGGTCCTTACGAGCGGCTCCGCCACTGGATGGACTCGGTAAAGCGATCCGGTTCTTCTCCGGAAGGTCCGGTCCCCCCGGTTTTGGAGCGTTGCGACCAGGATTGGGCCGCCCATAACCATCAGCAACGGGATGTGATCTGGGTGCTATTGATCAATCAGTGGGAGGATCAGGGATTGCCGGTCGTGGAGCCGGAAGCGTTTTCCCTGAGCTGTATCCAACCCTTGAGTGTGACTACAGAGCTCCTCTCTCCGGAGAACGGCGACCATGAGGTGATTTTTTTGAATCCGACCTTTTCCGTTCAGGATGTGGTGTTTCAACAGTCTCGGGACGCCGTGAGAACTGCCCAATCGGTTTTTCCCCGCTCCGTTTTTCAGAAAAAAACCTGGATCAAAGCGGTCTTTTCTTTCCCGGAGTCGTCTTCCCGGTATACGGGTGATTCCATGGGACTGGGAATGGGTCTGGTTGCCTTAGGGAGTTTCAGCAAAGTGTTATCCTCCTATTGGGAGTACCGGTTATGGCAAAATGTGGCCGTCACGGGTGCGATGAGTGATACCGGAACGATCAAACCCGTCTCCCCGGAATCGTTGCGGTTGAAACTGACTGCAGCTTTTTTTTCTCCGATGAGGGCGGTGGTGATTCCGGATCAGAACCGGTTGGAAGCCCAGACCTTTCTAACCCGGATGAACCGGAAATACCCCTACCGGGCGCTGGAACTGATCACTGCCGGCCATTTTCGGGACGTGATCCAGCGATCTGCCATTGTGGTGAAACAGTCCGTTCCCTGGGCCCGGCGATTGAAGATTTTTTCACAAAATTGGTTGACGATTGCAGCGACCCTGTTGCTGGCGGTGGCGGCAGTGGTGTATCTCCCGGTGTGGGATAGGAATCCCTACCAGATTTTTACCACATCCAACGGTTTGGTGGTGAAAAACCGGGATGAAAGACGATTGTGGGACTATCCGGTGGATTTCTCCCTCTATCCCCGAATGATAGTAGAAAGTAATATTTATTGGCCCCAAACCAGCCTGGTTACGGATCTGGATGGAGATGGAATCAATGAGGTACTGACTCACCTCATCGATCCCCGGAACGGGAAACCACCGGAAAGTATATATTGTTTCGACTCACACGGAACAATCCGCTGGAAACGGGATTTCTCCTGGACTCTCAGATTCGGGGACGAACTGTTCGAACCCAACTTTTATACCAGCAAGATATTCGTGAGTACCGATACGCGGGAATCCCCTTATCTGTTCGTCCAGATGAGACACCGGCCGTGGTATCCCGTCTTGATTACGAAAATGAATGTGCAAGGAGAGATACTGGAAACTTACATCCATTCCGGGGTGGTGCATTGTAGGTATCTACCGGAACGTCGCTTGCTGGTTTTTTACGGGACAAACAATGATTACAATTCCGCCGTCCTCGGCTTGTTGGATCCTGATCACATTGCCGGGCATAGTCCCCAGGACCAGTATCAGTACACGCCACAGGGAATCCCGTTAGCCGATCATGTACTGTATCTTCGCTTCCCGTTGGTTACGTCCATTTTCCCCTATCGTGGACGGTATGATGTTTATAGCATGGAGGTGCTTGATAATACAGGGTACCGGATCGACGTCCGTTTTGAGGGGTGGGGCGGCGTCATCTATCTATTGGATAAAAATTTCCGGATTGTAAAGGTGGATTTCACAGACATGTTATTAAATACATATCTGTCGGATATGCATCACAGTCTGTTTGAAGATTTTTCGGAAACGGAGGTTAGACGAGCGTTTAGCCGGCTGGAGTATTGGCGGCAGGGGAAATGGGTATCGGATCCCGGAGACCTGGATCCGAAATATGATCCGGTACCGCTCCCGACATCCAGGAAGAGCCGGTAACTGGAAGGGTCCTTCCCGGAAAAAACATGACCCCGCGCCAGGCGGGGTCATGTTTGTGGCTCGAGACGGAATCGAACCGCCGACACAAGGCTTTTCAGGCCTCTGCTCTACCGACTGAGCTATCGAGCCAACAAGTCACATCATCTCCCGGGTTGTCAGGATGAACAGGAAAGTCCCATCCACGTCCGGCAGGTCCCTGACCGGGAACAAACCCGGAAAAACGGTGCCGGAAATTACAATGTTTCGCAGGACACCTCAATTCCAAAATAGTCCTGATTCGGTCCCTGCCAGTTGGTACCCCAGGCAATATTTTTCATCTTTCAGGAGTCTTCCGGTATTGGATGAAGCTTATGACGAAGGTCAAATGAAAAAATTCCGTCTTGTGCCGGGACCTTTTTACGGGTATGTTCACCAACTTTTTCAGGAAGAAATGACTGCAATTCGATCTCTCATGCTGGCGACCGGAAATCGCCATAAAATAGTAGAAATTCGTTCTGGTTTGGCCGGTTTGGAAGGGGTACGTCTGTTTTCATTCAGGGATTTTCCCGAGGCGGGTCCGGTGGAAGAAACGGGATCGACCCTGGAGGAAAATGCCTTGCTCAAAGCCCGGGCCGGGTACCGGCTTTCCGGCTTTCCTTCCCTGGGTGATGACACGGGTCTGTATGTGGATGCGCTGGACGGGCAGCCGGGGATTTATGCCGCTCGCTATGCCGGTGAAGGATGCACCTTTGATGAGAATATCGATAAATTACTGCGTGCACTGAAGGGTGTTCCCCTGGAACGGCGAACAGCCCGTTTTCGGTGTGTCATGGCCCTGGTGACGGGAGACCAGGAACAAATTGTGGAAGGGACCATTGAAGGATTGATCGCCCTGGGACGCACCGGGGACCATGGATTCGGATACGATCCCGTATTTTGGGTACCGGAGCGCCAGTGTAGTTTTGCCCAGATCCCCTTGGAAATAAAGAACCGGATTTCCCACCGGGGGCAGGCTCTGGCCAAAATCAGGGACAAGTTGTTTCATCTCTTGCAACAGGACCAATTACAGGAGAATCCGCTATAGAGTAAAAGCTATCATGTAAGGCGCAAGCCGGGTAGAAAATCATCCATAATCTACAGCGAGAATACTCTTGATCAACCGGGCCACAAGGCTGGGTGCCATGCTATTGGTCCTGACCATCCCCATTGGTATACATGGTCAACAGGGAAACTTTGCCCTGTACATACCGCCTCAATTCCGCATCCACAATCCCTGGGTGGCCCAGGTGGTGGATCCGGAACCGTTGCCGCTCCATTTTCCGCTGGATTCCACTTCCGTCAGTCAGCACCTGTTGACCATTCCGGGGCTGGTATACAAGCGCATAGCCGAATTCTCCCGCGATTGGTCCACGGTAGAGATTACCGAAACGATAAACGACCGGTCCTATGCCATCCCCTTCATCGCCTCCGCTGAATGGTACTTTCAGAAAAAGTTACAACAAAACCGGATTGAGGCCTTTGCGAAACGGTTAAGTATCGAAGCGAAGGAAGACAAACGCAAAACCGGGAGAAGGGGGCGGGGAAAATCCATTGAAGTGGTGGGGGTGAATTTAGGAGGGTTGGGCCGGGCCTCCCTGCGGGTCAATGGAAATGTCAATATTTCCGGAAAAGCCGTCTTCCAAAACCAGGATCTGGTGCGGTCCTCCATCAACGAGGCCCAGAATACCCATATCGAATTCGATCAGAAACAGAATCTCAGTATCGAAGGCAAAATCGGTGACCGGATTACGGTAAAAATGGATCAGGATTCGGAACGGGATTTCGATTGGGAAAACAACATTCGCATCAGTTACGAGGGGAAGGAGGATGATATCGTCCAGCAGGTGGAAGCGGGAAATATCTCTCTGTCCCTGCCTTCCACCCAGTTCGTCACCTTTTCGGGGCAAAACAAGGGCCTGTTTGGGTTGAAGGCCATCTCCAAACTGGGGCCGGTGGATATAACGTCCATCGCCTCGATTGAACAGACCAAAAAGGAACGCCAGAAATACAAGGGGGGTACCGAATCCAAGACCCAACAGATTAAAGATTACGAATGGGTGAAAAACCGGTACTTTTTTATTCATCCCTGGTTCCGGAACGGGGTCATGTCCGATTCGGTGACGTCGGTGCCGTTGACCCATTCTTTCTACATTCCCCCTTATTTTCCGCTGAAAAACGGGTACCATCTGATCGGCAACATTGTGGTGCGGAATTTTGAGCTATACAAACGGGATTTGACCAATGATCCTTCGGCCGAAGTGGGTGTGGCCTATATCGATCCCAACCGCCCGGATTATCTGCCGGAGAAAAAAGAGGATGGAAATTTCATCCGGCTGGAACGGGATGTGGACTATACGCTGGCGGAAAATCTGGGTTACGTCCGGATGAACATCTCCGTGAACAACGACATCCTGGGCTGCACCTATGATCTGGTGGACTACACCACCGGCGATACGGTTTTTTCGGTGGGACACGGAATCACCCCTACCGATTCCACCTTGTCGCTGTTGATGCTGAAGACGGCCAATCCCCATCCCAATGATCCCAATTGGGATTTGATGTTTAAGAATGTCTATGATTTGGGAACCACCAACATCAACCGGGAGGGATTCGCCGTGCGGATCGTCAATAACCGCAGCACGCCGGAAAGCGATCGTGACCGCCAGGGCGTAGCCTACCTGACCCAGTTTGGATTGGACAGTCTGGACAATAACGGTCAGAACCGACCGGATGAAATCGTGGATATGGACAACGGAAATATTGTCAACCTGGTCAATGGGGAATTGCATTTTCCCACCTATTATCCGTTTGCCCTGGCTGATTCCCTGAAAGGAGGGACCGCCAATCCCTCCCTGGTCCAGGATCTGGGCAGCGGAGTCATGTATACCTCCAGCAATATTAATGATATTCGGGAGGATTCCCGGTTTACGATCGAGGCGGATTACACCAATCAAAGTTCCACGATTTCACTGGGATTCATGCTGGTGGAAGGCAGTGAAGAGATTCGGGTGAACGGTGAGTTGCTGCAGCGGGGCGTGGATTATCAAATCGATTATTTCACGGGAACCATCGTCCTTGGGGAAAAAGCCAGCGATCCCAATGCCAACCTGGAAATCCTGTATGAAAAACACGAATTGGTTTCCTTTGACAAAAAGGTCATTTTGGGCTCCCGGGCCCAGATGGATTTCGGGAAAAAATCCTTCCTGGGAGCCACAGCGCTGTATTATAACCAATCGGTGATCAATGAAAAAATCGATGTGGGCTATGAACCCACCCGGAATTTCATCTGGGACATGAACGGCCGGGTAGAAAAGGAATTGAATGGTTTGACCCGGTTTTTGGATCGGTTGCCCATCATCGAAACGGAGAAGCCGTCCTCCTTCTCCCTGGAAGGGGAAATTGCCCAGGTGTTGCCCAATCCCAATTCCATGAGTAATCCCGCCACGGGCGATCCGGATGGCGTGGCCTACATCGATGATTTCGAAGGGTCGAAACGTTCTACGACTCCTCCGATCCTCCGTCGCTACTGGAAAGAATCTTCGGCTCCCCTGAATCTGGAAACGATGCAGCCCTATTCCCAGCGCAACCGGGTGCGCATGTATTTTTACAATCCGTTCACCCAGGTTCGGACCAAAGACATCTGGCCCAACCAGAGCACGTCCCTCAGGGCCCAGAATGAACTCACGGATATTCTGGTCCTGCATCAGCGCTCCCGTCCCTGGCAGTCACAGACGGACCCGGATTCGCTCTGGTCCGGGATTACTACTTCGCTCTACACCGGAGACTATGACCAGACCCAGAGTAAATTCGTGGAGATTTGGGTAAAAGGCACCGAGGGCAAGCTGGAGATCGACCTGGGCAAAATCAGTGAGGACCGGGACGGCAACAACCGATTGAACACGGAAGATATTCCGGAGGCAGGGCTGACTTTGGGGAATGGTTTCCTGGAACCGGATGAGGACACCGGTCTGGATGGATGCTTCGATGAATATGAAGACGGCTGGGGAGGGTGTCTGACAGGAGATTCCACCTACCAGGATTATCTGACGTATCACCAGCAGACCGGGAAACCGGTGCCCATCAATCTGGCCTCCGATGTCGATCCGGAAGATCCCAACGGAGACAACTGGTACTATGCCTCCGGCAGCTCCGATTACACCCATGTGAATGGCACCGAAGGGAACGGAACCGGCAAAACCATCCAGGAAGGAGGAAAATATCCCGATACAGAAGATTTGAACCAGTCGGGCTTCCTGGACCGCATCAATGACTATTTTGCCAAATCCTTTGATTTGAGTGACACCACTTATTTGGCCGGGATCACGATCAAGGACGGTCAACCCACCGGCTGGCGCCTGTTCCGGATTCCCCTGAGTCATTTCCGGCCGGTGGATCAGATTGCCTGGAATGAAATTCAATTTTTGCGGCTGGTCTGGACCGGGGTGGATTCGGAAGCCGTACTCCAAATTGCCAAGATTGAAATCACCGGGAATGACTGGCAGGAAATGGGCGTGGCACCGGACAGCAGCAACACCTACACCAAGGACGACAGTGTGTTTGCCGTGGCCGTCATTAATACGGAGGACAATGCCAATTATACTCCCCCCGCAGGTGTGAAGGGCGAATATGACCGGGTGAATGAAATCCGGTCCAAGGAACAATCCCTCGTCCTGCAGTTTACCGATCTTCTGCCCCATCACAAAGTGGCGGCGAAAAAAGTACTCCTCTCCCTGTCAGGAGACCGGGCCAAGAGCTATCTCACTTATAACAAAATGAAAATGTTTGTCTATGGCAATTCACCCGATATCGGTCAGGACAATACCGGTGTCCATTTTTTCCTGCGGTTCGGGATCGATGACAAAAATTATTACGAAATCCGACAGCCGGTCTACCAGGGTTGGGATGAAACTCAGAACCGGAATTCGGTCCAGGTGGATCTGAATTGGCTTACGGGCCTGAAATTGAGGGACAGCACCAACATCGGTTCGCTGAAATACCGGGACACGGATCAGTTTCTGGACAGCGCCGGTGTGTTGATTTACCGCTTCACTGACGGGGATGGCCGGCTCACGAAGAAAGAAGTGCGGATCAAGGGTGAACCGGCGCTAAACCGGGTCAAGTTTTTCATCGCGGGGCTGGAAAACATCACCGACCATTCCATTACGGGAGAAGTCTGGTTGGATGAATTACGGCTCAGCGGTGTGAAGAAAGATCGGGGGGTGGCCATGCGGATGCAGGGTAAATTGAACCTGGCCGATCTGGGAAATACCACGATTCAATACAGTCGCAAAGATGCGGATTTCCACGTCCTCCAGGATCGGCTGGGCACCAATAAAACCAACCGCTCTTTCCGGATCAATTCCAGTTTCCAATTGGATAAATTTTTACCATCCTTCATTGGACTCCGGATTCCCATCAACGCCTCCCTGACAAACACCATCAATCAACCCAAGTATTTTCCGGGGACGGATATTCTGGTGGATAAAGCCAGCCCCCCTGATTCCATTCTCACCAAATCCACCAATATCAATTTCAGTACCAGTGTGGCCAAGGCCGGGAAATCGGATCACAAATTGATCAAATATACTCTGGACAACCTGAAGGGAAGCTTTTCCGCTTCCCGTTCCCTCAGTTCCAATGAAATCATGGCGGAAGTGAGAAATGAGAACTATTCCGGGAAGTTGAGCTATAACCTCCAATTTGGACGGAATGCCTACGTCAAACCTCTGAAATGGACCCGCATCCTTCCCTGGGTGGGAGAAGAACTCAGTCAAACCCAGGTGTATTATTTACCCAGCTCTTTTTCTTCCAGCCTGAACTTTAACGAAAAATTGGTTCAGAAACAGAGCCGGGGAGGCAAAATCACGCCCGATGACTACAACTTTGGCCTTAGTCGAGATTTTGGTTTGGCCTATAAACTCACCGATCATTTCACGACCAATTACAAACGGACGGCCAAGAGCGATCTGGACGCCTACCGGGGCTATGCCTGGCTGGCAGTGAAAAACTGGGATCCGGGCCAGGTGACCAACGTAACGGAAAGTCTCACCCTGGGGTGGACGCCGGCATGGATCCAGTGGTTCAAACCCAATTTCAACTATTCCGCAGCCTACCGCTGGAGCGAACCGTTGAGTAATACTCTCGGGGGGTCCCGGATCGGAACCAACTTGCGCTTCACTTCGAACGTGTCCATTACGCCCAAGTCGATTGTCGAAATCTTTTACAAGCCGGCGCCGAAGCCCAAACCCGGAGGCGGCCGACGCCGCCGACGGGGGGAAGTTGCTCCTCCGGCCGGAGCTCCGGCCGGAGG
>RFIZ01000236.1 GCA_003695105.1 Fidelibacterota bacterium | reverse complement strand
GGAAGCCCGTTCCAGCCACTCCCAGACCTGCCGGTTCGTCTGCCGGGCGAAATGGCGGTGAGCCTCCTTTGGGGACTGAAACGTCAGGTCCATGGCCGGTCACCGGGTCCGCCGCAGAACCGGAACGTGCGGCAGGAGGAACAACCCCTCATAGCCGGACCAGATCCCCCACATACATGGGCACTTCGCCCAGGTGCTCGTACGTTTCCCGGTGGGGTCGGGTGGGCAGACCCAGACGCTCCGGCGCCAATTTCCGGTGGGCGGCTTCGCTGAGACAGAGGTAGGACTGGATTCCCGTCGCTTCCCGTATATGGTTTTTCATCATGCGGTGGGCCAGAATCACGTCCGAACCCAAAATTTCCGTCCGGTCTCCCACCCGGTTTTCCATGAACCGGCCGAAATGGACGAAGATTTTCAGATCCAGGGTGGAGATGTTGCTGCAGGCGTTGCAGCCGCAGGGGGGATTGACCTGCATGGCGGCCATTTCCCGGGTGAAAGCCCGGTAAATGTTGCGAACCTGATCCAGAACGAAATTCCCGTCGGGGACCGCCTCTTCCGGCAAATAGCAGAGAATGGCGTCCCCCTGAAAATTGGAGACCTGTACCGGCTCTGTCAGGGAGGCCAGCTGGGCCTGAAACAGCGCCTGAATGATATGGTGGGCATGATCCAGTTCCGACCGGGTCAGAAAGATCGTGTACCCGGTGATGTCGGTGATGAGAAAATACCCCTTGCGGACGGTTGCCATACGAATCCTCATGAATTGGGTGTAACAATCTAGGGCGGATTGGGGGAACAACCACTGTCTTTTTCGTCTCCTGCCGGCGGGTCCGGGGAGATTGTGCAGTCCGAAATTGACTTGTCTTCCGGCGGAGATGTAATTTCGCCCCCCACAAATGACAGGGTTCGATTCTATTCATTTCATGCAGAAAACCACCGCCATCTTCCTGGGGATGATAGTATCCAGTTTGCTCGCCTTTTACGGTATTATTCTCCTCTGGCCCCAGAACAACCCCTTCGATCAGGTGGAAATCACCATCCCCGAAGGCGCGACCCTGGCGGGCATCGTCCGGGATCTGGGAGAGCGCCAGGTGGTGACCAACCCCCGCACCTTCCTCATGGCGGTGAAAACCCTGGGGTACGAAAATTCCATTCCCGCCGGGACCTTCACTCTCACCCAGGCCCGGGACAACTACACCATTATCGACCAGTTGGTGCACGGGAAGCCGGAGCAGGTGAAACTGACCCTGCTGGAAGGCTGGAACCTGAAACAGGCCCTGGCCGCCATCTCCGAGACCTTTTCCATTCCCTATGAACGCCTTCACCAGCTGGCCTACGACGCCGAATTCGCCCGCCAACTGGGCGTGCCGGCTCCCACCCTGGAAGGGTTTCTGTTCCCCAACACCTACTATTTCCTCAAAGGATCCAGTCCGGAAGCCATCCTCCAGGAACTGGTGCGTCAGTACCACCAGGTCATGACCGATTCCCTTCTGGCCGTGGCCGCCGAACGGGGCATGACCGAAATCGAAGTGGTGACCCTGGCGTCCATCATCGAAGGGGAAGCGCTGTATGACGCGGAACGGCCCATCATTTCCAGCGTCTATCATAATCGCCTGAAGCGGGGCATGCGGCTCCAGGCCGATCCCACCATTCAATACCTGCTTCAGGACGGTCCCCGCCGCCTGCTGACCCGGGATCTGAAAATCGATTCTCCCTACAATACCTATCTCTACCGGGGACTGCCCCCCGGTCCCATCAACAATCCCGGGAAAAGTTCACTCCTGGCGGCGATTTTTCCGGACACCACCGACTATCTCTATTTCGTAGCCCGGGGAGATGGATATCACACCTTTTCCCGGACTCAATCCGAACACAATCGTGCCAAACGCAAATTCCAGCAGGTCCGCCGGAAAGTGTGGCGCGAACAGCGAAAGAAAGCCCGATCCTGATCGATGAATCTGAAGAAACTGAATGACACCCAGCGCCGGGCGGTGGAAGCCGTCGGAACCCCCATCCTGATTTTTGCCGGAGCCGGCAGCGGTAAAACCCGCGTGCTGACCCATAAGATCGCCTATCTGATCGAGCACCGGATCGTCTCCCCGGATCAAATCCTGGCCGTGACGTTCACCAATAAAGCCGCTCAGGAAATGAAGGAACGCGTCCGGCGACTGCTGGATCAGGATTCGTTGTCCATCACCATCGGCACCTTTCATTCCATCTGCGCCCGCCTGCTGCGGTCGGAAATCCACCGGCTGGGTTTCACTCCGGATTATGCCATTTACGATGTGACCGATCAGATCGCGTTGCTCAAAATCGTGCTGGAAGCCCATGCCGTCTCCAAAGAATATCTGTCGCCCCAGGCCCTGCGCCACGCCATCAGTCTGTATAAAAACACCCTGATCTATCCCGAAGAAGCCGCCCGGAAAGCCCGGACCGTAAAGGAGCGGACCATTGCCGAACTCTACGAAGCCTACCAGCAAGAGTTGAAACACAACAACGCCCTGGATTTCGACGACCTCCTGCTCAAACCGCTGGAAATCTTTGAAAAAACTCCCTCGGTGCTGAAAAAGTACCAGAAACGATGGCACTACATTCTGGTGGACGAATATCAGGACACCAACCGGCCCCAGTTTCTGCTGGTGAGTCAACTGGCCCAGGAACACCAGAACATCTGCGTCGTGGGCGACGACGACCAGTCCATCTACGGCTGGCGGGGAGCCGACATCAAAAACATCCTTCAGTTCGAGAAAGTGTTCCCGGGGGCTCAGGTCTTCACCTTGCAGGAAAACTATCGTTCGACCCAGGAAATCCTCAGCGCCGCCGAGGCCGTGGTCCGGAACAATGTCCACCGGCAGGACAAACAACTCACCGCCGCCAACGGGGAAGGGCAGCTGCTGGGCCTGATCGAAACCAACGACGAACAGGAAGAGGCGGATGCCATCATTTCGGCGCTGCAGAAGGAGATCAAACTCAACAAACGCTCCTTCCGGGATTTCGCCGTCCTCTACCGGACCAACGCCCAGTCCCGGGCTCTGGAAGACAGTTTCCGGCGCCTGGGGATTCCCTACAACATCGTGGGCGGGATCCGGTTTTACGACCGCAAGGAAATCAAAGACGCCCTGGCCTATCTCAAGTTGATCGTGAACCTGGAGGACACGATCGCCCTGCGGCGGGTGGTGAATTTCCCGCCCCGCGGCATCGGCATGAAAACGGTGGAAAAATGTGTGCTCCATTCCCAGAAATCCCGCCAGGGCTTGTTTCAGGTGCTGGCCAAACCGGAAGACATGGATATCCGGGGCAAACAGGCCGAATCCATCCGGGGTTTCTACGATCTGATCCTCAAGTACCGCTCCATGCTGGACAAACTGGACGCCGCCGAGCTGGCCACCTCCCTGATCGAGGAAGCGGGCATCCTCCAGTATTTCAAAGCCTCCGATCACCCCGAAGACCGGGAAAAGCGCGACAATGTCCTGGAGCTGCTCAACAGTATCCAGGCCTTCGTCAAGGAGCACGAGGAAGCCACCCTGCAGCAATTTCTGGAGGAAGTGTCCCTGCTCACCGATGTGGACACCTGGGAGGACAAAAAGAACCGCGTCACCCTCATGACCCTCCATGCCGCCAAGGGACTGGAATTCCCGGTGGTGTTCATCGCCGGGTTGGAAGACGGCCTCTTTCCGCTCTACAATTCCCTCAACGACCCGGCCGAGCTGGAAGAAGAGCGACGCCTGTTCTACGTGGGCGTCACCCGGGCCAAGGAACGGGTCTATCTCCTGTATGCCACTCAGCGCCGCCGCATGGGATCGGAATACAATCCCGGTCTGGTGTCCCGCTTCATCAAGGAAGTGCCCCCCGAGCTGCTGGAACGCATTTCCTTCACCTCCGCCCTCACCAAAAAAGTCGTGTCCACCAAACTGGGCTCCACCAAGGTAAAGGTGAGCCGGAGTATCACCGCCTTCGACGATTTCCAGGTGGGAGACTACGTGGAACATGCCATCTTCGGTCAGGGAAAGATCATGGCTCTCAGCGGATCGGGAGAAAACCAGCGCGTGGGAGTCGTCTTCAAAGACGGTCTCAAGAAAAAACTGATCGTCAAATACGCCAACCTGAAAAAAATCCAGCCGCCGGAATAAGGGTTCTCCCCATTTGGATGTAGATCCTGTTTGGTGCTATATTATTGAGACTCATTCACAATAGAAAGGTGAAGTATGGACGAGAACCAGGAATTCATTTCCATCCTGCGGGCGGAAGGGCTGCGGTACACCTGGCAGCGGCAGGCCATCTGGGATGAGATCAAATCCACGGACGAGCACCGGGATGCGGATGACATTTATCTGTCTCTGAAGCAGGCCGGGAAGACCATTTCCCGCGCCACCGTCTACCGGACCATCGATGTGCTGGTGAAATACGGCTTCATCCGCAAACTGGAGTTCGGCGAAGGGCGGATGCGCCTGGAGCACAAACTGGACCCGGCTCATCACGATCATCTGGTCTGCGAAAACTGCGGCCGGATCATCGAATTCGTGGACGACCGGATCGAAGACCTCCAAACGGCCGTCTGTCAACAGCACGGGTTTCAGTTGACACGCCATGTCCATCAATTGTTCGCCCGCTGTCAGGCCTACCCCGATTGTGAATATTACCAGTCTCAGCATCGGTGATTCGGCGGAAGTGGTGTCCGTGTCCGGATCCACCGATTTCGTCAACCGCCTGGCGGATCTGGGATTGAATCCCGGGATGCTGATCCGGGTGGTCCGGGTTGCTCCCGGCGGATCGCCCTATCTGGTCAAGGTGCGCGATTTTTACCTGACCCTCCGGCGGGAAGACGCCCGACGGGTGGAGGTGCGGTGTCCCTGAATTCCGGTTATCGGGTGGCCCTGGTGGGCAATCCCAATTCGGGCAAGACCGCCCTCTTCAATCAATTGACGGGCCTGAATCAGAAAGTGTCCAACTATCCCGGTATCACGGTGGAAAAGAAGACGGGCAGGGGTCTCTTTCCCGGCGGGGAATCGTTCCAGGTCATGGATTTGCCGGGCACCTACAGTCTGGTCCCCGATTCCTTGGACGAACAGATCGTGGCGGATCAATTTTTGGCCTGGTCCCTGGGGAGCGATCCTCCGGATGTTCTGGTGGCGGTGGTCGATACCTCCAACCTGCGCCGCAACCTGCTCCTGGTCACCCAGTGTCTGGAATTGGGCCTGCCGGTGGTGCTGGCCCTGAACATGATGGACCGGGTCCGGCGGAAAGTCACCGCAGACCAGGTGGAACACCTGCGGCGGGCCTTGGGTGCCGCCGGCGCCGTGCCGGTGGTGGCCGTGAAAGGAGAGGGGCTGGATCAACTGCTGGCGGTTGTGGAAGAAACCGTCCGGAAGCGGCCCCGACCTACCCCCCTTTATTTCGGTCTGAAGAAACCCGTCTGGGAGGACCTGGTCCACTTTGGCACCTCCGCCCTGGGATGGTCGCCGGTCTGGAGCCAGGCCCTGGCGGTACGGCTGGTGGGCAAGGAGGACTTTCTGTCCGGGATTGTGATCCCGCATCTGGCCGATCGGGATCCCGCCGAGGTGGACCGGTTGCGATCGACCCTGGCCTCCGTGCGGGACCAGGTCCCCAACTGGCGCTCCATATTGGCGGGAGATGCGCGCCACCGGTATGAACAGATCGACCGCATCCTGGCGGAAACGGGTTGGAGCGAAGCTCAACCCCATCTGGTGCGTTCCCGCAGTGAACGGATCGATGCCGTG
>RFIZ01000235.1 GCA_003695105.1 Fidelibacterota bacterium | reverse complement strand
TCCCGGGGATATCGACCGGGCCCTGGCGGAGATGGAAGGGGCCGGTGTGCGACCGGTCACCAGCCGGGATCTGGTGAGTCGAAACCGGATCTGAGTTTATCCGAAGCCGTCACTCCGGCTCAGGGAGGTTCCGGCCGCGAGCGGTTCTTCCTGGCGCAGCCCGTCCAGGGATTCTTCCGGCGTATCCTGCCAGCCCAGTTTGCGGAGCATGGCCGGGAGGCTGCCCAGCTTTTCCACGGTGATCGTATACACCCCCCAGGCTTCCTCCACCTTTCCCCGCACCAGAAAGAGGCTTTCCCAGAGCAATAGATCACCGTATTTCCGGTAGGACTCAGGGAAAAGGACGCATTCGTAGAGGTCGGTGTCGTCCTCCAGCGTGAGGAATTCCATGGGGTCCCGCTGCCGGGTGGCAGTGGTTTTGCGGGTAATGTACACCCCTCCCAGCGTGATGGTTTTTCCCACGAAGCGGGGAATGTCCCGGGCTTTCCGGGTGTACCGCTCCAGGAAGGAGCGGTAGGGCTCCAGGGGATGGCTGGAGACGGGGAAGCCGAAACTTTCGATTTCCAGGCGGCGTTTTTCGGCCGGGGTCAGGGGGGTGCGCACGGGCGGCGCCACCAGGGGATCCAAGGGCGTGTCGTGGCGGGTGCGGTCCGCCAGATAGTAATGGGCGATGCGGTAGGATATTTCCTTGTGGGTGAGGCCGGGTTCCAGGGCGGCGAAACAGCCGGCGTTGGTGAGGGCCATGGCGTCGGACAGGTCCAGATCCACCCGCATCAGGAAGTCGGTCAGGTTCCGGAAGGGACCCGATTTCCGGGCCCGCAGGATGGTCTCCACGGCCTCTTCCCGGAGATGGCGGATGCTCATGAAACCCATGCGAATCCGGTCCTTTTTCCCCCGGTACTCCCGGAAGCTGCGGTTGATGTCGGGGGGAAGGAGGCGAATCCCGAATCGCCGGGCTTCGCTCAGGTACGCATAGGCGGAATAGAAACCACCCTGATTGGAAATCACCGCCGCCAGGAATTCCGCCGGATAATGGGCCTTGAGATAGGCGCAGGTGAAGGACAGCATGGCGTAGGAGGCGGAATGGGGTTTGCAGAAGGAATACCCCACGAAGGAGGCGATCATCTCCCAGGTGGCTTCGATCAGGGACCGGGAATACCCCCGTTCCCGGGCGCGGCGCACGTATTTGGCTTTCCATTTGGGGATCAGACCCTGGAGTGAATCCCGTCCCAGGGTTTTCCGGAGGGCCTCCGCCTCGGCATAACTGAAGCCGGCCACCACCCGGGCGGTGAGGGAGACCTGTTCTTCATACACCATGATGCCGTAACTCTCCCGGAGGAATTCCAGATCGGGATGGAGCAGTTTCCAGGGTTTGCCGTGGATGCGCTCCAGCATGAGATTGGTAAAGCGGTTGGCGGCGGGACGGATGATGGAGGAATAGATCACCACGTGTTCGAAGTCCACCACTCCCGCTTTCGCCAGCAGTTGCCGCGTGGCGGGACTTTCGATGTAAAAGACGCCCATGGTTTTTCCCGCTTTCAGGAGGGCTTCCGTCCGGGGATCGCCCACCGGCTGGATCCGGTGATAATCCAGATACCGGTCCCTGGCGGCGGCGGAGCCGTAATGGAGGTTGATCTGGCGGATCGTGTCCCGCGCCACCGCCAGGCTGCGGTTGCCCAGAATGTCGATCTTCAGCAGCCCCGAATCCTCCACCTGATCCTTTTCCCATTCCACGATCTGTACGCCCTTGGGAGCCCGCAGTACGGGTACCGTTTTGCGGATGTCGTCCGGCACGATCACCACGCCTCCGGGGTGGACGGAAGAATTCCGGAAGGCGCCGATGACCTGTTCGCTGATGGCCAGGACCTCCTCCAGGGTTTCGTCCAACTGCGCCCGGGCGAAGCGGGGATCGGTTTTCACCCATTCCAGCAAGCCCTGCCGCGACCGGCGGTAACCGATCCGTTTGGTGATGCTCTTGATTTCTTCGTTCGACAGTCCGTACACCTTGGCCACTTCCCGGACGGCGGACCGGGGCCGCAGAAACACCTGGTTGGACACCATGGCAGTCCGGCGTTCCCCGTACTTGTTGAAAATGTATTCCAGGATGTCGTCCCGTTCGTCCCAGGGGAAGTCCACGTCGATGTCGGGCATGGTTTCCCGTTCCGGATGAATAAAACGCTCGAACTGGAGGTTGTATCGGATCGGGTCGACCTGGGTAATGAACAGGCAGTAACTCACGATGGAGGCGGCGGCCGACCCCCGGCCGATGGTACTGCGGGTCTGGTCCACGATATCCTTGACGATGAGGAAGTAGGGCGCGAACCCTTTTTCCGTGATCAGGTTCAGTTCGTAGCGGATGCGGGCTTCGATCTCCGGGGTGAGGCGGCCGTACCGTTTCCGGGCGCCGGCATACACCATCCGTCGCAGGGTGCGGCCGGCCCGGTGGGTGGCCTTCAGATCCAGCCCCGGAAAGAGGGTGTTGACGAAGGACCAGTCCGTTTTGCAGCGTTCCGCCAGGTAGACGCTGTTGGTGATGGCGTCCAGGCTGTTGGGGAAGCGGCGGCACAGGTCCCGTTCAGTGCGGAACCAGTGTTCGGAAGATTTGACTTCGCCGGGGTCCAGGCCCCGGAGAGTGGTGTTGTGGGCAATGGCCCGCAGTACGCGGTGCACCGGCTGGTCTTCGGGCCGGAGAAAGTACACATCGCCGGTGACCACCATCTCCAGCCGGAAGATTCGCGCCAGCCGCCGGGCCTCCGCTTCTTCCATGTCCGGCCGCAGTTCCACGAACAGGTGCGTGGCGGGAATCAGATCGGTGAGGGGCTCCAGCAGGTCGGCCTGATGGGCCAGCACAAAGAGTCCGGCCTGGCGCCCGTCCAGCAGCTCCGGAACGGACAGGGTGTCGTCTTCGTGTACCCGGGAAAGGATCTGACAGAGGTTTTCATAGCCCGTCTGGTTTTCCACCAGCAGAACCACATCTCCGTCCGGCCGCAGCACATTGGCGCCGGCGATGGGCTTCACCTCGGCGGCACGGGCATGCTGTACGAAACGGATGAAACCCCACAATCCGTTGGTTTCCGTGAGGGCCAGATAGGGCATGTGGGCTTTCCGGGCGGCGGTGAGCAGGGCCGGCTGGGACGGCACCCCCCGCAGAGGCGAATAGAGGGAATGGGTGTTCAGATGGACGAACATGGGAGGGTCTTGGGAATCCGTGCCCTGTGGCTGGCGTGACTGGCTGCGGGAATTCCGGGCTGCCCGGAACCGGCCGGTCGCTTTTGCTCCGCCCGGCGGCATGTGCTGGCGCGCATTTTTTCGCTTCTTCTCCCGTCGGGAAACGGACAAACATTGCCTGCTTCAAGGGGCCTGACCCGTCTGTCGGATGCGTAAAGCAAGGAGCCGGCCACGGACGTCCTCCCTCAGCTTTGGGCGATGACGGCGGCCGGGATTCCGGGGGTCAGGGTCGACGCCGACGCCAGGCTGGAGAGCCCGAAGCGGTTGCGGACCTGGTCCAGAGAACGGGAAAGACGCAGGTCCCGCGGTTCCGGCGGCGCGAACAGGTCCAGCTGGTGGGCGAAGGCCCGGAAGTCCCAGGCATCCAGGATCAGTGTCCGGACGCGGTTGCGACGGCGGTTGGCCCGTTCCAGCAGGCGGTCACAGGCCCGGAGGACGGCGGCATCGTCGTTGGCATGGAGGGCGCCGGTGTGGGACAGGCGATAGCCGTCGGTGTAATGCACTTCCAGGCGCAGGCGGCGGGCGATCTGGCGCCGGGTGCGCAGGGCATAGGCCAGCTGTTCGCCCAGCCCGTGGACGGCCACCCGCAAGAGATCGCTGTCGTTGGTGTCGCAGGAAAGGACCGTCTGTTCCACGATGTGATCCTGATACCGGGGCGGTTGGACGGCGGCGTGGTCTTCGCCGTGGGCCTCCCGGGTGAGGCGACGGCTGTGATCCCGGAAGAGCACCCGCGCCTGGGCCGGCTCTTCCGTGATGGCCTGTAGCTGCCGGACCTGTTCCAGAAAGAGAAAGCGGATGATCTTCCGGACGAAAGGTTCCTGCGCCGTGGGCAGCACGGGAACGGCCAGGGGGGCCAGAAAGGGGGCTTCCTCGCCGGCCGGGACCTGAAACACGGTTTCCGGAACCACCGTGGCCGTAATCCGGCTCACCAGTTTGTTGGTGCTGATGCCCACGGTTCCCGAAAGGCGGGTCTTGTCACCGATGGTCCGGGCGATGAGGGTCCCTGCCTGGGAGAGACTGGGATAGACATGTTCCAGACCGGACAGGTCCAGATAGAACTGCCCGAAACCGGCCGCCTCCACCAGGGGCGTGAACGGCGCCAGTTGCTGGTAGAGATAGCGGTTCATGCGGGCGTAGAGGGTGTGATTGTAGGGCAGGAGGAGAACGCTGTGGGTCATGTTCCGGACCCGGGAGACGCGCAGACCGGGATAGAGTCCTTCTTCCCGGGCTTCGGGCGACAGGGCCAGGACGGTCCCGTCCGGATGGTGGGAGGAAATAATGGCCACCGCCCGGGTCCGGAGCGCAGGATCCAGCATCCGCTCCGTCTGGAGCTCGAAATCCCGCAGACGAAGGTGGAAGATGGATCGGGGCATCAGTAGGTCCGAAAGGAATAGAGAACCACGCCGTTGATTTGGAACTGATCCTGAGGGCGAATCTGAATGACGGGATAGTTGGGATTCCGGGGATGGAGTTCGATGTGATCGCGGCGGGGTACGAAACGCTTGAGAGTGGCTTCCCCGTTGATCAGGGCCACCACCGCCTGTCCGGGACGGGCGGTGCGGGTCTTCCGGACAATGATGTAATCCCCGTCCTCGATGTTGTCTTCGATCATGGAATCGCCCTTTACCTTGAGAACGAAATTGTCGGGGTGGACAAAGGGCAGGGGCACGTCCACCGTTTCCGCATTTTCCAGGGCTTCGATCGGTTCCCCGGCAGCGATCAGTCCCAGCAGGGGCAAACGGGCCAGGGCCACCGCTCCGGTGGTGGCGTGCTCGGAGGTGAGGGTCAGGGCCCGTTTCCCGTTGGGACCTTTGGCGCGGGTGAGATAGCCCGCTTCCGTGAGGGTGTTCACGTACCAGTGGACCGTCCCCAGAGAGGAAAAATGGAGTCCGTCCATGATCTCCTGGTACGACGGCGGCTGACCGTTCTTCAGGGAATAGCGGTGAATGAAATCCAGAAACTGCCGCTGTTTGGGTGAAAGAGGGTTTGTCATGGCGTTACTCGTAAGTTACTCGTAAGAATATTACGGAGATTTTCGTTTCCAGGCAACGATTTTTCCCGGGTCACCGGGAACCGGAGGTCAGGGGGAAGGTGGGAAATCGACCGTCAGATTGATTCCCAGGGACGGACCGGAACCGAACATCAGCAGGGGACGCAGGCGAAGCCGGGAAGAAGGGGGCGGAGTTAAATCGGCAAAAAAAGCGCCATAGACATGGTTGGGAAAAGTAAGAAAACCGAGGCGGACACATCGACCGGTGTCAGAGATATGTACCAACCCCAGGTGACCTCCCAGGGGGAAAGGCACCGGGAGATATCGGTCGTTGAATCCTCCCTCCACCTGAAAAACCGGCGGCCCCAGGCGCAGATACCCGTTGGGGATGCCGAATGACCGCCGTCGGCCGTCATATTCATCCGCCGTTTGGAACAGGGAAAAACCGATGCCCGCTCCCCACCAGCGGTAGTCGAAGTTGGCGTAGCTGTGGAGGTAGGGGTAGGAGCCGGAGAACGATTCCGCCTTTTCTCCGGAGGAGCTTTTTTGCCACCGATCGGCGAGCACACCGCCGCGGACACCGAGGTAGGACACGTTTTTGGGATGACGCGTCTCCTGTTCCACACCGCCGCCGATTCCCCCAAAGGTGTGGGAATAGGTGGTGACGGCCCCGCCACAGCCGCTGACCTGATAGGTGTACCGGCCGGCTGCCGCGGAGCCGTAATAGCGGATTCCGGGCCGGGTCCTGAGGGGCTCCAGTTGGCCGTAGAGGGTGGAATCAGGGAGTTCCGGCGCCAGGTGCAGGAGTCGCCGTTTCCGGACCAATTCCCGGAAAGAGAGGTCCTGGTTCCCCAGCCGGACCAGTTTCTGATCGGCGGGATTGAGGACATAAATCCAATTCTGGGGTCGGGTGAGTCGCGGCGGTGCTCCGGTCGTCCCCCGGGCCTGGATTTGATTCACCGTGAGGGTTGTGACCAGGCCGGCGAAGATCACCCCGTAGAGGCCGGTACAGGCCGTCTGCCAGGACCGTTCCCGGCGCCGTTCCCGGATCGCACTCACTACCCAGCCGGAACCGAACAGAAGCAATTGGAGGGTATGAACCGGTTGGAAGAGGCGATGCCCCGCCACCACCGTGACCCCGGTGATCAGCGCCAGGATCCACTGCCGGGCGGGAGAAGCTACATACGGGCCGGAAGCCGGAACGGGTCGGCGGGCCAGCCTGTGTCCCAGCCAGAGGAATCCCGTTCCCGCCAGCAGGAGCACTCCCTGGAAGGCGGAGAAGGGCCCCCAGCGAAGTTCACTCCACCAGACATTGGTCATGTCCCGGATGAATTCGATCCCGAACCGGAACAGGAAATAGGCCCCGATGAATCCCAGCAGGGGACCCGGAGTGCGGCGTTTTTCCGGGGGCAGGCGCAGCAGAACCACCAGCGCCAGCGCCATAAACAGGGTTTCGTACAGTTGTACCGGATGCACCGGCAGGCTGAGGGGAGCGGCGGGATCGATGCGGCCAGTGGCGGCATGGAGCCAGTGAGCCGGCGAACCGGGGGCATAGTGAAGTCCCCAGGGGAGGTCGGTGGGACTGCCGAAACAACAGCCGTTGACCAGACAACCCAGCCGGCCGATACCCAGCGCAAGGGCCAGAAAGATCGCCAGCAGGTCCGCCAGGGGATAGGGATAGCGTAAAAACCATTTGGCGGCGTAGAGAAACAGAGTGGCTCCCACAACGACACTCATGATACTGGGAACAAACCAGGCCGCCAGGGCTCCGCCCAGGGTGGAGAACAGGAGAATCAGAATCAGGGAAGACAACTGCCCCTGCCGGCGGTACCCCAGCCACAGGAGTACCAGTTTCCCCAGCAGAATATTGCCGAAACCGAAGACAAGCCAGGAGGTTGTTCCCCAGCCGGTAGTCAACCCATCCGGAATCGTCATGCAAAGCTTCCCGTGATTAAACGGAAAAATTTACCCTGTTTCCGTCAAATATCCATGAGTGGAGAGTGGACGAAAACAGCTAAATTCAAAGCCGTAACCCATTCCTTTATCAACCAAACTGAAGTACGACCATGAAGAACCGACCTGCGCTGGCGCATGATTTTTTATCCCGTCACCTTGGCCCCGATGATCAGGAAAGAGACCGGATGGTCCGCGCCCTGGGCTGGGATTCCCTGGATGCATTCATCGATCAGGTAGTGCCCGCCGCCATCCGGACCCAAACCCCTCTCCGGGGACCGGAAGCCGTGGATGAGGGGGAAATCCTCCAGGAACTCCGTTCCCTGGCAGGCCAAAACCGGCTCCTGAAATCCCTCATCGGCTGCGGATACTACGGCACCCATACTCCGGCGGTGATCCTGCGCAATATTCTGGAAAATCCCGGCTGGTACACCCAGTACACGCCCTATCAGGCGGAAATTTCCCAGGGACGGCTGGAAGCCCTGATGAACTTTCAAACCATGGTGGCGGATCTGACGGCCCTTCCCATCGCCAACGCCTCCCTCCTGGACGAAGCCACGGCGGCGGCGGAAGCCATGACCATGTTTCATCGCGGCGCGAAGGTGCACCGGTTCCTGGTGGATACCCGGGTCCATCCCCAGACGCAGGCGGTGCTGGAAACCCGGTCGGCGCCGCAGGGGATCGTCCTGGACAGCTGGGACCCGGAGCAGGACGGGATCCCGGAGGATGCTTTCGGACTGTTGCTCCAATACCCCGCCACGGACGGGGTGATCCGGGACGTCCGGGCCGTGATCGCCGCCGCCCGGGAGCGAAAGGTCCGGGTGGTTCTGGCCACCGACCTGCTGGCCCTGACGGTATTGGAAGCGCCGGGAACGCTGGGGGCCGACGCAGCGGTGGGATCGTCCCAGCGCTTCGGGGTTCCCCTGGGATACGGCGGACCCCACGCCGCCTTCATGGCCGTGACAGAAGAATTCAAACGGAAAATCCCCGGCCGGATCATCGGTCTCTCCCGGGACCGCCACGGCCGGCCCGCCTATCGCATGGCTCTGCAGGCCCGGGAACAGCATATCCGCCGCGACAGAGCCACTTCCAACATCTGTACGGCCCAGGTGCTGCTGGCCATCATGGCGGGGATGTATGCCGTCTGGCACGGACCGGAGGGTCTGCGACGTATCGGCCGCCGGGTGGCCGCCTACACCCGTTTTCTGGGAACCTGCCTGGACCGGGCCGGCTACCGGCTGGAGTCGAAAGACTATTTCGATACCATCCGCTTTCGGAAAACCGGATTGGACCCGGAAGAACTCCGCCGTCGCGCCGAAGCGGCCGGATACAACCTCCGTTTCTATGGAGACGGGTCGGTGGGCTGTTCCCTGGATGAAACAGTCACCCGCCGGGACCTGGAAGCCCTGTTGCGGCTCCTTGGCGTCGCGGAGCCGCTGCCGGCGGACCTGGAAGAACGGGACTACACCGGCCCCCTGCCCCGGTCCACGAAGTATCTCACCCATCCCGTCTTTCACGCGGTCCATTCCGAAACCCAGATGCTGCGCTATATCCATCGCCTGGAGCAGCGGGACCTGGCGCTCAACACCAGCATGATCTCCCTGGGTTCCTGTACCATGAAACTGAACGGCACGACGGAAATGATCCCGGTCACCTGGCGCGAATTCGCCGATCTCCATCCTTTTGTTCCCCGGGAACAGGCCCGGGGGTACGGGCAGATTTTTCAGGATCTGGAAAGCTGGCTGGGAGATATCACTGGGCTGCCGGCGGTTTCGCTCCAGCCCAATTCCGGCGCTCAGGGCGAATACACCGGTCTGCGGGTCATCCGGGAATACCACCGGCGCCGGGGCGAAAACGGGCGCCGGGTGTGTCTGATCCCTGCCTCTGCCCACGGCACCAATCCCGCCAGCGCCGTCATGGCCGGATTCACGGTGGAAGTGGTGGCCTGCGACGACCGGGGCAATATCGATGTGGCGGACCTCCGTCGCCGGGCGGAAGCCCACCGGGAGGATCTGGGCGCCCTCATGGTGACCTATCCTTCCACCCATGGTGTGTTTGAGGAAGCCATCCGGGACATCTGCGACCTGATTCACGCCAACGGCGGCCTGGTCTATCTGGACGGCGCCAACCTGAACGCCATGGTGGGTCTGGCGCGACCCGGCGAACTGGGAGCGGACATCATGCACGTGAATCTTCACAAGACTTTCGCCATTCCCCACGGCGGGGGCGGTCCGGGCATGGGTCCCGTCTGCTGCACCGAAAGTCTGCGTCCCTACCTGCCGACCCATCCCCTGGTGCCGGTGGGAGGCGCGGAAGGTCTGCCGGCCGTATCCGGCGCACCCTGGGGCAGCGCCGATATCCTGCTGATCTCCTGGGTATATCTGAAGCTCCTGGGCGGGGACGGTCTCACGGAAGCCAGCAAGGTCGCCATCCTGAACGCCAATTACATGGCCCACCGTCTGAATGACCACTTTCCCATCCTCTACCGCGGCTCCACCGGGTACGCCGCCCATGAATTCATTCTGGATTTGCGGCCCCTGAAAAAAGCCACCGGCATCAGCGACGAGGACGTGGCCAAGCGCCTGATGGACTACGGGTTTCACGCCCCCACCATGTCCTTTCCTGTCCACGGCACCCTCATGATCGAACCGACGGAAAGCGAAGATCAGGCGGAACTGGATCGCCTCTGCGACGCCCTGATCGCCATCAAAGGAGAGGCGGAACGGGTGGCCTCCGGCGAATGGGACCGGAAGGACAATCCCCTCACTATGGCGCCCCATACCCCGGAAGAAATCGCCGCCGAACCTTGGACCCATCCCTATTCCCGGGAGGTGGCCGTCTTTCCGGCTCCCTGGACCCGCCAGGCCAAATTCTGGCCGCCGGTGGGCCGGATCGACAACGCCTACGGCGACCGGCACCTGGTGTGCACCTGCCCGCCGGTGGAGGACTATAGCTGAGTTTGCTAGCGGAGAGACGAATATAGAGAGCGACCTGTGATCTAATTGAGCTCATGAAGAGTAGATGGAGTTTGTCAAATTGAGAATTCCATCCTTACCAAAATTTTTACCTATATTTACCATACATTTTTGACTGAATATAAATATCATAGAAACATGCCAATTCCGGACTATCAACGTTGCATGCTGCCTCTCCTGAAATTTGCAGCCGACCGACAAGAACATTCCCTGAGGGAGGGTATTGAGAATTTGGCTTCCCGTTTCCAATTGACCGAAAAGGAACGAAAACAACTTCTTCCAAGTGGGCAACAGGCAATATTTGATAATCGTGTCGCCTGGGCAAGAACGTATTTGAAACAAGCCGGGCTCTTAGAAGCCACTCGAAGAGGGTATTTCCGTATATCCGCCAAAGGGTTGGAAGTATTGAACGAAAATCCGGACACAATAAACGTGAAATTTTTGGAGCGATTTAACACGTTCAGGGAATTCAGACGTCGGAAAAGAAAATCGAGATTTCACGAAGAAAAGCGAGGTCAGAAGGAAGCGGAGGAAACTCCGGCGGAAGTATTGGAGGCCGCTTATGAGAACCTTAGAGAAGATCTGGCGAAAGAGCTGCTACAGTATTTAAAAGGATGTCCACCCAGTTTGTTTGAAAAGATTGTCGTTGAATTACTGGTAAGAATGGGGTATGGAGGAAGTAGGAAGGATGCGGGTCAGGCGATTGGTAAGAGCGGTGATGAGGGGATAGACGGCATCATCAAGGAAGATAAACTTGGTTTGGATATAATTTATATTCAGGCAAAAAGATGGGAGAATACGGTAAGCCGGCCGGAGATACAAAAATTTGCCGGGGCTCTTCAGGGTCAGAGAGCCAAAAAAGGTATTTTTATTACGACGTCAAGTTTTTCCAAGGAAGCCATTCAATATGTGTCCAAAATCGATACGAAAATTATTCTTATCGATGGAGAACAGTTGGCACAATATATGATCGACAATGATGTAGGTGTCTCTTCGGTGGCCAATTATGAAGTGAAAAAACTTGATTTGGATTACTTTACTGATGAATAAAAAATGTGAAAACAATCCGCTCCACCAGACCACTATTCCGCTGGCGCTCCCTGACGATAGGCGAGCGTAACCGTTTGGGAGTATGACGTGATGATGAAAATGAGCGAGAAACAACTTGCGAAGTGGGCTGAGATCCGACGGATGGGTCGCATGAAATTCATCTGGTTTCGCGGGGTGTTGGTGTGGGGTGTTTCTACGGCGATTCTTTGGTCCCTCTTCATGATGGCTCTCCCGTATTTCCATGAGCTTCGCCCTTCCCTGGGGACTGCCATAATTCTGTTTCCGATCGGGGGTTATTTTTGGGGAGTTTGGGTCTGGAAGTTCGCAGAAAAACAGTATCTTGAAGCAACCAAGCACAACGTCCCCTGACGTGTTGTTGCACCGGATCCCGACATTTTGAATACGGGATCCCTGACCTTCACCGTAGAGCGATTGGTCAATCAGTTGATCCGCTGGGAAATGAGAACATCCAAATGATGGGTGAAGAGGACCAGTGGTAGCCGTATCACCCTATCTTTATCGTCTCCCTTCTGCCCTCAACGGAAGGGAGCCTTCTTCAGCGAAGTGAAATGTCGAACGCAGCCCCACACCGGAAACCGGGTAATGGAGGGGTTGGCTCGTGCTGACGCCATCCAGGTTAAAGAAGAGTTGTACTATTTTTCCTCAGCAGCAACGAATCCTTGCCCAGAAAACAAAATTTTATGCCCATCCGGATCAGGAGGAAAAAACGCTTCCCGGCTTCACGACT
>RFIZ01000234.1 GCA_003695105.1 Fidelibacterota bacterium | reverse complement strand
GGAAAAAGTCATCCATCGTTTCGATTTACAGCGAGTGTATCAAAAAGAAACTCTTCAGGAAGCGTTGGAAACCCTGGATGATCATTTTTCCGTGGAAGTGGGCGATGAAGGACAAATCGCCATCTCGGTCTGGGACCGGGATCAGGAGCGGGTGGCTCCCATGGCCAACTATATCGCCCAGTGTTTAGACAGCATCAACATTGCGTTGACCGTATCAGACGCACGACTGAACCGTGAATTTATCGAAAACCGGTTGAACGGCATCATGGACAGCCTGCAGGTCATGCAGGATTCTCTGGTTCGTCTCATGGAATCGCACAATATTTTGTCTCTGGAGGACCAGGTCCGGACAGGTGTGGAACAGGCGGCCATTCTCCAGGGCCAATTGATCCAAAAAGAAATCGAATATGACGTGGCCAGGAGCAGTACCCATGCCAAAGATCCGAAACTGATGCTGTTGGAAAAAGAGATCAACAGTATCAAACAGAATCTGGAAGTGGTATTTTCCCGCCAGGATCCCACGTCCTTTTTCATTCCCAAACAGGATATTCCCGATCTCCTGGTTCAAATGGAACGGATCAAACGAAAATCTGAATATTATTCCCAGCTCATCGAGTATATCGGACCTCTCTACGAAAAAGCAAAAGTAGATGAAATCCGAACCATTCCCACGATCCAGTATTTGGATCATGCCCGTCGTCCGGACAAAAAAGATAAACCCCATCGGGCGGTTCTGGTTCTGGTGATTGTGGGCATCGTAGGTGTGGTCACGGCCGTGGGGCTGGTAGCCCGGGAGTCACCCTCTACCCAGCCGGTCTGATCGTCATGGCCGCCATTATCTATGGATGCGGGACGGGACGCAGCGGTACCCATTCCCTCTGTCAGTTACTGAACCAACAACCGCATACGCTGGTATTTCATGAACTGGATCCCGATCGCATGGCCTGGGAGGGAGCCGAATCCACTGTCCTGGATCTGCTGAACTTCTATCAGCGCAGCCTGGAGACGCGCACCCCCGTCCGGGAGTTGAAGGCGTATCCCCGCGGAAGAAGAGAACTGGAATCCTTTCAGGGTCCGCTGAATCGGATTGGAGAACTGGCCTTCTATTACCTGCCCTACGTTCCGCTACTGTTCAAAAAGGATCCCCGGATTCAGGTGGTCTGCCTGGAACGGGATGAGGAAGCTACGGTCCAGAGTTATCTGAAAAAAACCTATACGGTTCGGAAACAAAAAATTCTGGGCCCCATTACCTTTCGCCGAACAATCGACCGGAATCACTGGGTGATCCACCAGGGAAAAATCTGGACCCGAGATCCGCGGTGGGACTCCTGTTACCCCAAATATGATTGTTCCACCAAAGAAGAAGCCCTCCACCGGTACTGGCAGGACTACCATCGGCAAAGCCTGGCCCTGGAACAGGAATACCCGGGGCGTTTCAAGGTATTTCCCCTGGAAGCGTTGAACACCGAAGAGGGGCAGCGGGAGATTCTGGACTGGATTGGGATTCCAACCGCCGAACACCGGTACCGCGTCGGAATTCAAACCAACCGCACTCCGGCCTGAAATTTCTGTGACTGGGACATTCCTTTCACCGGGATCGTTCGGGAAAAAAGTGGGTCTCCTTTTTTCCGGAAATCTGTTGAGCCAACTCATCCTGGTTCTGGCCTATCCCGTGATTGGGAGGCTGTATTCGCCCCACGATCTGGGAACCTACGAGCAGGTGAATTCCCTGTTGATGATCCTGTTGTTCCTGGCCTCCTTTCGCTTTGATACGACTCTGCTGTTGGCCGGAGATGAGCGGGAATATTATCATTTGACCCGTCTGGCGTATCTGGCCCTGGCCCTGGTGGTGGTCATAGTAAGTCTGGGGCTCATGCTGTTTGGAAAGCGATATGTGGCCTGGCAGCAGAATCCCCACTTAACCCCATATCTTTTCTGGGCGGTGGTGTTTTTGCTGTTGGCCGGTCTGCGTCAAATTCGCTATAACGGGTTGGTCTATCGGAACCGGATTCGCCTTGCCACGGCCGCCGATGTGGTGAATTCCGGCGGAAATTCCCTGCTCCGCATCGGATTTGGGCTCTGGTCTCCGGGACCGCTCAGCCTCTTCCTCAGTCGTTTTGTCGCCTTGAGTGTCTCCCTCCTGAGCATGGGTAGGATCGACAGGAAGGATCGGAAATCCGGAATCAAATGGGCGGAATTGAAGACCACCTTCCAACGATTCCGGGGCTATGCCTTTTTCATGAGCCTGGGATCCACCATCAACCGGATGGCAACCTATCTGGTGCCGTTGATTCTGGCATCCTTTCTGGGCCCGGTCTTTTTGGGGGCGTACGCCATGGCCAACAGTACCCTGTCCATTCCGGCCGCCGTTTTGCGGAAGGCCGTGAACACGATTTATATGCGCGAGGCATCGGAAAAGAAATCCCGGTCCCAGAATCTCTATCCCCAATTCCGGAAGATCACACTGGCTATCTTTTTCCTCGGATTGGGACCTTTGGTGGTTCTGCTTCTCTGGGCTCCGGAAATCTATACCTTTGTGCTGGGACCGCGCTGGACTTCCTCGGGCCATATTTCCCGCATCATATGCAGCTGGATTTTCATTTCGCTGGTGGCGGTTCCATCCATTTCGCTGGTTTCCGTGTTACGTCTGGAACGCTTTTATGCCGGTTATCAGGCGGTCCTCCTGGGAAGCCGCCTGCTTTTGTTATTCGGCCTCCATGTCTATTTTACCCGGGAAACTCCCTTTTTGGTGGGGTTGACTCTCCATGGAGTTCTTTTCAATATTTTCCTGATGGGATTCATGTTCAAACGGTTGCAGGGCTATCGCCGTGTTCAAAGTTAAACCCTGGTCTCTGTTTTCCGTGCTGGTGCTGGGGATTCTCCTGGAGCGAATGTCTCTGCCGAAAATTCACATTTCCTATTTTCGTATCCTGGCCCTGGGAGTGATCACGGTCGTCGCTCTGCAGGCCGTACATTTCCGCCGATTTTCCATCCCCAAAGCCCTGATCTTTCTGGCCCTGTGGTTGATCGTCCCGGCGATGCTGGGTGTAGAAGGACGCAACCTGAGCGTGCTCCTGCAATACCTGTTCAGCCTGGTGCTGGCAGTGGTGGTGTATTCCTTGTTACCGGACCGGTTTTCACCCCGCCAACAGACCGCCATGGCCCTGCTGCTGGC
>RFIZ01000233.1 GCA_003695105.1 Fidelibacterota bacterium | reverse complement strand
GCGCACCGTTCCCGCTATCCCGACGGCGGTTCCTGGGAACTGCGTACTCCCACACCGGGAAAGTCCAATTCCACTGAAAAATTCGTCCAGGAAGGACTGCCGGTGCCGGAAGTGTTCGCCCTGTATCAAAATTACCCCAACCCGTTCAACGCCCAGACCACCATCTCTTTTGATCTCCTGCAACCGGCCACCGTCAGTCTGTATATTCTGGATGCCCGGGGTCGGTTGGTGGAATCCTTTCTGGAAGAGACCCCGTTGAACCGGGGTACGTTCACCTTCACCTGGGATGCGACCCATTATTCCAGCGGAATTTATTTTTTCACTCTTTCGGCACAGGTCGGGGATTATTTACCGATTGTCTTCAGCCGGAAAATGATTTACCTTAAATGAGTTGTGATGGATGGTTTGATAACGTACAACTGGAAAGGAATTCATCATGAACCAGTTCGATGATGAACTTCAGCGCATGGAAGAATTGGAGCGCGAAGAGGATCAGGTGTTCCAAGAAGCCATCTCCCTGGATGATCCCATTTCCTCTCTGGAAGTCTCTCATCCCGTGACCGTTCCCCTGGGGGCCTCCATCCGTGAAGTCGTGGAAAAACTCCATGAAAAATCTGCCGGCTGTGTGCTGGTGGTGAAAAAGGACAAGCTGGCGGGCATCATGACCGAACGGGACATCCTGTTGAAAATCACCGGCAATGGGTACGATTTCGATCAAATCAAAGTGGATGATTTTATGACGCCGAATCCGGAGTCCCTGAAGATGACCGACCCGGTGGCCTTTGCGCTGAATAAAATGTATGTGGGGGGATTTCGCAACGTTCCGATTGTGGATGAAGCCCATCGACCCGTGGGTCTGGTGGGAATCAAGGATATCATCCGCATGATCGCCAACTACTTCGCCCAGGAAATTTTAAATCTGCCCCCCGAACCGGAGCATCAGATCGCCGACCGTCCCGAGGGCGGTTGATCATCCGTTCCGGTTCTCTGATTCTTGATATGGTGCCTTACCTGCACCTTTTGACCCGCCGCCTGGTGCTGCCGCTGGCGGCGATCCTGATTCTGAGTTGCGCCAGCCATCCCACTCCCGGTCTCCATCGAATGTCCAAAGGAGAGGTGGAATACGGCTGGTCACTGGCTTTGGAAAATATTCTCCCCTACGGCTGGGCGCGGTGGGCGACTTCCGATTATACCACCCTGGGCTTCCGCCTGGGATTGCCCGTGTACGGAACCGGCGTGGATCTGTCCCGCATCCTCTATGCCCGGGAGAATAAATGGGATATGATGGATATCGCCTGGAGTCTGAATCCCAATAAAAATATCGATTTTACTTATTACAAATTTTATCAACGGGATTTCCGGGGAAAGACGGGCACGTTCTGGTGGGCCTTTCGGGGAATGTACATTCCCACAGGTATCAGCGGAAATACCAGCACCCGTATCGGCTTTTTATTGGGCACCTGGCCGGGAGGAAAGGTGGGCTATGAGCTGGGGTATTTTCATGATTTCAACTCCATGCCTCTCTTGCAGTTGTTCAATCCCCGGTGGCGGTGGGACGATCCCAAGAATATTGCCCGCTACGGCGATACGCCCCACATCGATCCGGCATCGGGGTTGCCGTCGGAATTTTCCCGTCTGACCGGTTTGTCGCTGCAGGTGTTCTTCCGGATCGGTAACCGGACACTGAGTAACCGGTGACCTCCTGAATGCGACCGGACAGGTGGTGACAACGAATCCGGACCTGTACGACGACCTGCTGGAAGCAGCCACCCGCTCGGAATCCAGTCTGATCGCCTTTTTGAAAAAAGCGTTTTTTCTGGCGGTACGCCGCCGGTCTTCAGGATCTCCGGACGATCATCCATTGCTTCTTCTCCAGGCAGCAAAAAACCTGCTCAGTGATGTGCGCGATCAGGCCCCCCGCTCCTTATTGATTTGGATCCGGGATTTGGTTACCCGTCTGCCGGAGGATCGCCGGATTTCCTGGTCAGCGGAAACCGCAGAGGCGGCCACACCGGCCGTTCTTTTTCTGGATGAGCTGGTGACGGCCCTGCACGCCGGGGACGCGGCTGCCGCCCGGCGACAGCTCCAGTACTGGCTGGCAGCCTCCGCCGCTCCGGAGGCCCTGCTGGATGTGCTTTTACAGGAATTGGCTCCCGGCGATCTCCACTGGCTGGAATGGGTCTACGCCGTCCATCGTTCCTACCACTTTGTCCGGGATCCTGCATTCCTGCCGCTGGCTCTGGAGGCGACCCTTGGCCGCCTTCAGGGCCCGGTGAACCGGATAGAGACCGGTGCACCGGTATCCCATCCCCGCAACTGGGTGGATGCAATGGTCGCTGTGGGTCATCCGAGCGTTCTCCGGGCCTGGACCACCCTCTGGCGCATCTGGGATTTGGATTCGCCGCGACAGCAGCAGATCCGCCGGAATCTGTCCGGTCTGCTAAGCGGATTGCCGGACAGATTTCCTCCCCGACAGCTCCCAACAGCACCGAATGGACCCTGGCCGGACGAGGCCGGTTGGAGACAGTTGTTACGGGAGACCTGGACCTCCTGTCCGGCGGCGGAGATCCCCGCCCGTATCCGGGAATTGGACACGCTCCGTTTTTTGAGGAATCATCTGGATCAGGATAAATTGCCGTGGTTGCAATCAGCTTTTCACCATTGTTTGGAGTTTGCATGAACATCGGTCCCTATCACGCTACCGGCCTCGTCACCAGCGCTTTCGGCCTGGACGGCGGCGCCATGTTCGGTATCATTCCCAAGATCCTGTGGGAGAAAAAAGCGCCGGCGGATGCCCAGAATCGCATTCGGATGGTGACCCGATCCCTGTTGCTGCAGGGAGAAAACCGGGTCATTCTGGTGGATACGGGCAATGGCGATAAATGGCAGGAAAAATTCAAATCCATCTATAAAATCGACACGGAGTCGGTTAACCTCATCTCCGGCCTGCGCCGGCAGGGATTGACACCGGAAGACGTGACGGATGTCATCTGCACCCATCTTCATTTCGATCATGCCGGCGGCAACACCCGGCTGGAGGGAGACCGCATCGTGCCCACCTTTCCCAACGCCACGTACTGGATTTCGCAGGAAAACTGGGACCTGGCCAATTCTCCGTCCCAGAAGGACAAGGGCAGTTTCATGGAAGCCGACTGGGCCGTTTTGGCCGAGAACCAGATGGTCCGGTTCGTCACGTCAGAAGACGCTTTTCTTCCGGGCGTGGACATCCATTTTTCCCACGGCCATACCACCGGGCAAATCCATCCCCTGATCCGGGACGGAAACCGGACCCTGTTCTACTGCGGAGATCTCATCCCCATGTCGGCCCATATTCCTCTGCCCTGGGTGATGGCCTACGACATCCATCCGGTGCTGACCGTTCAGGAAAAGGAACGCCTCCTGCCCCGGGT
>RFIZ01000232.1 GCA_003695105.1 Fidelibacterota bacterium | reverse complement strand
GATCGTACGCAGTACCGTAAAATGTGAACGGAAAGGGCAGGGATACCACCTTGATGTCATCCTGATTGTTCCCACTGTCATAGAGCTGAATGTCTGTACCCGGTCCGCCGGCACGGTTGTCGATTTCCACCCAGTTATAATTGGGAGCGCTGGTATACATGAAGTCGCCGCTATCATAGATATAATAGCCGTATTCATCCGGGCCCAAAGGATCTCCTTCTCCTGGAACGCCGATGGTCAACTCAAAGAAAAATGATTTATACCCCCCTTCGGCAGTAGTCACCACCAGAAAACAGGGCACTTTGGTTCCGGGAAGAACATCGTCGGCAGCCGACAGAGTGAAGATATTCCCGGCATTGTCCTGCACCGACATGGGTTCGATGTCGTTCCAATTGCTGGTTTCCTGGGTAATATCCACGGCCGGGGAGGAACACATAAAGGTACCGGTGACGCCCGTTGCCGGTTCTGTCCCTGCATTCATGAGGGAAATCTGCAACCCGGCTGTTTCGCCCGGATCCAGCACGTGATTGCTGAAGTCGACTACCGCCACCTCATACAGTTTGAGGAAACTGCCGGAAGTTTTCAGCCGTAAATCCCCTGACCAGGTGTTTCCATGCCCGTCCTGAATATTCATCCTGAGACCCAGCGGCGTGCCTTCTTCCAGACCGGGCAGAACCGAAAAGACAAAGGGATCGGCAGGCAGGGCCACCTGACCCGAATCCAGGATGCCAATGGAAACGCTGTCCACAATCAGAGCCACTTTATCGGACGTGTTGACGAGGGTCGCCACCAGGCCGGAGTCCGGCTGGGTTCCCAGATTCATGAAGGGAACATGAATCTCCACCTGTTCTCCCCCTTCAATGATCCCATTGCCGTTTCCGACACTGAAACCACTGGAATCATCGTCAATAATGATGCCTTCCGCCAGCAGATTGACATTCTGGTCGCTGGCGGCCACAGCGAAACTGCCCTGGTAGGGTTTGTACCCGTCCTTGATGACCGTCACCAGCACGTTCCCGACCGTTACGGAATCCATGGGCAGGGAGACCCGGCCGTTTTCATCCGTATACCCGGAAACGAACAGGGAATTGTCGTCATCTTTCCACAGGGTAACCATGGCCTTTTCCACAACTCCATGCTGGTCCGTGACCTGGACTTCGAAATAATTGGTCCCTACTGTGACACCGTAGGCATGATCCACGGTCATGAGTTGGGGGTAGCGTTTCCAGACCCGCAGGGCCGGATCGCCCATCAGGTTGTTCCAATGCGTAAAAATGTCCACATAATTATCCGGATTGGCCGGGTAGTCCTGGGCCAGATTGATTTTTCCCCGGGCCAGGGCAGCACCGGCGAAATGCAAACCTTCGTCCAGCAGACCGTAGTAGATCCCCATATCAACCGCATTGTTAAACTGGGTATGGGTCCCGGTCGTGGCGGTTCCGATGGCACAGACGGCTCCTTTGGGCTGCGAGGGAGTGCCGGCGCGGATCAAAGATTCGGTGAGGGCCACGGAATAGGAAGAGCCGAAAGTTCCGGTTCCGCAGGTGATGGGCGTGGCGAATGGCAGCATAAACCCGTTCGTCAGCGTATTCACATCACTGGCATCGAACCCACTGACCCCCAACCAGCCGCGGTAATTAAAAAAGCCTACCCCGTCATTCAAATTGGACACCATCTGGGAAGGAAACGGTCCGCTGTAAACCGTGCGAATATCGGAACTGCCGTGAAATTCCAGGCGCTCCTTGATAAATTCATTGGTAATGACGGTGGAAATTCCCGACGAGGCCGGGTCTCCCACCAGGAGAGCCCGACTGAACCAGTCATCGCCGTTCATGTAGGGATTCGATTCATACTGGACGGTCTTGTTGACGATCGTGGCCAGTTCGGTGGTCGAAGAAAAGGAGAGCCGTCCGATAAAGACTTCGGGAAAGTGGTCCGTGCCCACCAATTCGGCATACGGTTGATCTCCCTCCCCGTTGTACCAGCTCCAGGACTCATGAAAGGTGGCCACACCGTAGGTTCCGGCGGCATCTCCCACGAGTACCACAAATTCAGGCGGGTTCTCACTATTCAAATATTGGTCCTGGATGTAGTTTTTGATTGAAGTGGCGGAGGCACCGGTTTCGCTGACGGATACGTAATCGATATGATAACCGGAGCGTTGGCGCCAGGTAAAGAGAGGTTCCAACACCGGGAGAACCGCCGAAGTGTTGGACGGGAGAATATAGAGAATGGACGGCACCTGATATTCATCGGCAAAGGCATCCCGATTGAAGTCGGGGACCAGAGCTTCATATAAAGGTTCAAAGGCCCGGGACAGTTTCGGCGGAAAATAGGGCACGTCCTCTGCCGGGCCGGCCGGAACCAGCTCCACATCAACCGCAGTATACACGTCCAGGGTGGCGGTTTCCGGA
Organism: Fidelibacterota bacterium; assembly: GCA_003695105.1. Lineage (GTDB taxonomy): Bacteria > Fidelibacterota > Marinisomatia > Marinisomatales > J089 > J089. The sequence continues at coordinate 583 of RFIZ01000232.1, read as the reverse complement.
TGGTAATGAAAAGGCGTGATCGTTACCTGCACCAGCGCCAAATCCCGCAGGATGATGGGATCAGATACCAAGACCAGATCGGGCTGGGAGGAGCGCGGACTGACAAATTGGGTCGGATCGTCCACGGCCTGATAGACGGGCAAATGGACGTTGTCGATCTGCACCGGCTCCGAAGTCGTAATTGCAGGTTGGTACTGCAGGGTCGGATCGATTTGAATCCAGCGACTCACAGACGGCAGTTCCACTTCTCCCGGCTGGGAGCTGGTTCCCCCTCCCGGCAAGGTGAGACGGGTAAATCCATTGTCCGTATCCCGGACGACCACGTCCGAAGCCGTCGATAATTCAAGCCGGATTTGCCGGGGTTGCAGAGTCGTCCAGCGTACGATGGACGATTCGGGTTGACTGGCTCCCAGGAGGGCGGCGCTCAACAAGAGGGCAACCAGGAAACTGGAGGAGGTGCTGCTGCTGTGTCGATTCATAGGAAGACCTTTTCTTATGCTATTCTATTTCCACTGTCAAAATTTTCTGTTGCGTTACAATCCGGATTGTAACGCCCGTCCCAAAGAAAATACCGGCAGGTAGG
>RFIZ01000231.1 GCA_003695105.1 Fidelibacterota bacterium | reverse complement strand
TTAATTGAAGCATCTGTTTAATAAATAAACTTAGAAAAAATTATTTATTATGTCCAGAAATTTTTTTGTAGAAAAGATTGGACACTCACATACAGGAAGCGATTGACCCCGTGAACGAGCTGTCAAAACCGTGAGATACCCCCGTTATACAGGCTCCGCTCGTCGGGACGCGCTAACCGGAACGGATTCGTCGCTGCGGGACCTTCCGGCTCTTCATGGGTTTCAGAGTACGCTCCTGCGCTCAGGCCTCTTGCTTTTCCTGAAACGATTGCTGGTATACCACGGTCCAGGGTCTCTCGCTGCGCATGAATCGGATCTTCCCTTGATTGAGCTCCTGCAACCGCCGAACCGGATCACTGCTGCTGCCTATAGTATACCGATCCCGTCGCACACGATAAAGGATATACACGGAATGAATGTCGGGGTGGAGAGATTTGAACTCTCGGCCTCTACGTCCCGAACGTAGCGCGCTAACCGGACTGCGCCACACCCCGATGAAATTCATAGAAAAGAACAAGTCAATTTACATCTGCAGGAAGATTCATTTCAGCTTCTATCACCCAATTTTCAACGCCAATCTACGGCTGATGATTGGCTGAACCGGAAAGGATCAGACCAGGTACTTGATCAGGAGGAATCCGCCCAGGAGCAGCGCGGTGAATACAATGGCCAGTTTATTGAAATATCGATCGATGAAGTGACGAATCGGGTCACCGAACCACCAGATTAATCCGCCCACCAGAAAAAAACGGGCCGACCGGGATACAATCGAAGCCACCAGAAACCAGAAGAAGTTGATCTGAAAGGCCCCGGCCGTTATGGTAAACACTTTGTAGGGAATGGGCGTAAATCCGGCGGTGAATATGATCCAGAAATTCCAGGCCTCATACAGCGACTGTATGTGATAAAACCCTTCGACGGAAAATCCGGGGATGGTGTCAAAGAAGAAATGGGCCAGGCCGGAAAAAGATCCTGGTGACTGCCACCAGGCAAAATATCCGATTCCATATCCCAGAATGGCTCCGCTGACAGACGCTACGGAAGTCAACGTGGCAAACCAGAGCGCCCGGCGTCGGGCTCCCAGTGCCAGGGCGATCAGTAACACGTCGGGAGGCACCGGAAAAAAGGAGGCTTCCGCAAAGGCCAGACAACCCAATGCCGCTGGTCCATAGGGAGTTTCGGCCCAGTGCAGGACCCAGTCGTACATCCGTCGCAGCCAGTTCACGTCCAAAAATAGCTCCGAAACCAGAGAAAAACGAATTCAAACGTATCCCGAAAGGGATGAATAGCCGAGGGTTCATGTCCGTACACCGTAGGGAGGGGCACGGGAACGAATTTTATCCCTTGTAAACCCAATTTAATCGCCATTTCGCTCTCGAGGTGAAAATGGCGTTCCCGGAATTTCAGCGCCTGCACGGACTGGAGATGGTACCCCCGGAAACCGCATTGAGAATCTTTCAAGACCTTGCCGGTCCGAACGGAGATGAGGAGACTGGTAAAAAAATTGGACAATTTCCGATGGATGGGCATCGACCTGCGCCGGATGCGATATCCATATTTCAATTCCCGGGGATGGGTGAAAAACTGGATGATCTTTTCCGGTGGATGTTGAAGATCTCCATCGATCTGAATCACGGATCGATAGCCGCGACGGGCGGCTTCCCGCCATCCGGCAGTGAGGGCTTCCCCCTTCCCCCGATTGCGGGGAAAACATATACAGTGAAATCCGATCCGGCGCAAATAGTCGCCGCTTCCATCATCACTGCCATCGTCGATAAATATGGTGTGAGAATGAAGCGAACGGGGTAGTCGGGAAATCAGTTGATCCAAATAATCCCGGTTGCGATATATCGGGATTATCACGGCCGGATAGTCATTCATTCCGATCCATAATGGCGATGGCGGACATGACTTCCCGTTGTTGGGTGGAGCCGGCGGGTCGATTCAACAGGGTTCCGCGGACTATGATGGCGCTGGATCCGCCTCCGTCTAAATTCAGTCCCTCCACACAGCCCAAATCCAACAGCGTGCGAGCCAATTCTTCCAGATACATGCCCCGGGACTGGGGCTGCCGTCCGTCAACCACCAGATAGTATTGGTTGCCCTGCGTATCGTACCCAACGGCGGTGCGGGGATGCACCTTCGGGATACTGGTATGGAAAAAAGCCTCTTCCTCCACCGGGATGGTCATCTTACCGTCCGCGATCAGGACCGGCCCGGCCTGGAGCGCATCGGAAGGATTCCACGGTTCCCAGGATGGCACATCTCCGGCTTCTGCAGGACGATTCGATGCATTGGGAATCGGTCGTTCCAGGGCGTACAAGACATCATCTTTTTCCGTGATCCAGGCGATATCCATATGATCGGTACTATCAAACCCCACGGCCCCCCGACTGACGAAATACCGTTGCCGGTCCCGAATGATGGATCGCAATGTATGTTCTACAATCCGTCCCCGGGACTTCACCAGTCCCACATGACTGGTAGGAGTCTGATCCATGAGGAAATACCCTCCGTTGATGATCACCGCGGCCTGGAGGCGGTCTGCAAATTCCTGGGGTGTTTCCCGTCGATCTTGATCTTCGGAAACGACCACCTGAACATCCAACATCGAGTCGGGTTGTACCTTTACCAGCCAGGCCCGAACCGGGATGCGGCGGTTTTCACTGAAATAGACGGTGATCGACGGGGGTAGCTGGGCATTCAACGAATCGATGGCCTGCCAGTCCAGCTGGAAAGTACGGGGTCCTTCCGGAGAATGACTGCAACCTCCGAGAGTCCACAGGATCAGGAAGAGGTAGATACGGTGTGGTTTGATATTATGAACGATCATGACCAACAAAAAGAAGGCCGAACACAGGTCCGGCCTTCTTGGTCGGAGCGGCGAGATTTGAACTCGCGACCCCTGCAACCCCATTGCAGTGCGCTACCGGGCTGCGCCACGCTCCGATGTTAATTCTGCAAAAGATCCAGGATGGAATTTAGCTCATTCCGGATCGATGCTAAAAGTGCAGAAACTTTCTGATTCCGATTTTCCGGGCCCATCTCTGCGGCCTGGGGATGACTCAGAACCTCCTGGGCACCTTTAATCGTGAATTTTTTCTCATACAACAACGATTTAATCTTCAGGATGAGATCAATATCCTTTTGCCGGTAGATCCGATTGCCGGCCCGGTTTTTGGGTGGATTTAACTGCCGAAATTCCGATTCCCAAAAACGCAGAACATAGGGTTTGATGCCGGTGATTTCACTGACTTCCCCGATGGAGTAATACAGTTTCTTGATTCCAGGTTTTGGTTCGCTCATCACAAAGTGCCATTTAAACTAACACTTTATATTAAAGCCACCAACGGACAGTTTCAATAAGAATTTGTCTTATTTACGAAAGCACCTCAGACGGAGCGGTGTATTCCAGGCCGAAGGCCTCGGCCACCCCCTGATGAGTTACTTTCCCCTGGTAGGTGTTCAAGCCGTTTCTCAGGTGGGGATCCGTCTTCAATGCCGGAACCACCCCCTGGTTGGCCAATTTGGCCAAATATGGGGAAGTGGCGTTGGTGAGCGCAATCGTGGAAGTGAAAGGTACTGCACCGGGCATATTGGCCACGCAATAATGGATGATTCCCTCGACTTCAAACGTCGGATTCTCATGGGTCGTTGGGTGACAGGTTTCCACGCAGCCTCCCTGATCCACTGCCACATCCACGATGACACTCCCGGGTCGCATCAATTTCAGCATTTCGCGTGTAACCAGATGCGGAGCTTTCGAACCGGGAATCAATACGGCACCGATCAACAAATCGGTTTTGGTCAACAGGTTGGAAATATTGTGAGGATTGCTGAACACCGTAGTGACATTTTTCGGCATGATTTCATCCAGATAGCGCAGACGGGCCAGATTATTGTCCAGAATATAGACGTGAGCGCCCAATCCGGAAGCGATGTGAGCCGCGTTCGTACCGACAACGCCTCCTCCAATGATGGTTACCACCGCAGGCTCCACACCCGGGACACCGCCCAGTAAAATTCCTCGTCCGCCCTGGGCTTTTTCCAGATATTTGGCCCCTTCCTGGACGGCCATCCTCCCCGCCACTTCCGACATGGGTACCAGCAGCGGCAAGGTGCCGTTGTCGGCTGTGATGGTCTCATAGGCAACGGCCGTCGCACCCGTTTCAAGATAAGCTTTGGTCAGGGATTCAGAAGCAGCAAAATGGAAATAGGTGAACAGAGTATGATCGGAGCGGATCATGTCGATTTCCACCGGTTGCGGTTCCTTGACTTTCACAATCAATTCGGACTGGTCGAAGACCTCCCTGGCACTGGCCACCACCTGGCAACCGGCCTGGACATACATCTCATCGGGATAGCCGCTCAGAAGACCCGCATGGGTCTCCACCAGGACGGTGTGTCCATCATGGATCAGCTCTTCAGCACCATGCGGTGTCAACGCCACACGGGATTCGTTGTTCTTGATCTCCTTTGGTACACCAACAATCATAGTAACCCCCTTCGTATGGGTTAGTAGCGTTTACGTCTGTTTCCGGAATGATGGCCACCGCTCCGATGGTGAGGTCCACCACTGCGATGGGGCCGACGGTCACCATGTCCGTGCCTTCCCTCCACATAATTCTCCGGTTTGGGCAATAACACTTTCCGGCTGAAATCAAACCGGCCCTGATCATCGATCCGAATCAGTCGCACCTTTACCTTGTCGCCGATTTTGACCACGTCTTCCACCCGTTCGGTGCGATTCCAATCCAATTCCGAAATATGCACCAGTCCTTCACGGCCGGGTGCAAATTCCACGAAGGCGCCGAAGGCCATGATACGGGTAACCGTAGCATCGAATTCGTCACCTACTTCCGGATCCATGGTCAGGGAGCGAATCAATTCCACTGCATCCTGACATTTCCGGGCATCGGGATTCGCCACCACCACAGTACCGTCATCATCCACATCGATGGAACATTCTGTATCGGCGATGATTTTCTTGATGGTTTTTCCTCCCGGACCGATCAGCCCGCCAATCTTTTCCGGATCAATCTGAAGCGACATGATTCGGGGAGCATGAGGAGACATCTCCTTGGGCTCAGGCAGGGCCTGGTACATCAGATCCAGGATATACAGCCGCCCTTTCCGGGCCTGTTCCAGGGCTTCCGCCAGGAGGTCAAAAGAAATGCCTTCAATTTTCAAGTCCAGTTGAATGGCGGTAATACCGTCCCGCGTTCCGGTGACTTTGAAGTCCATATCTCCCAAATGATCTTCGGCCCCCAGAATATCGGTCAGCACGGCATGGCGCTCACCGTCCAGGATCAAGCCCATGGCGATACCGGCCACGTGCTCGCGGGATGGAACACCCGCATCCATCAACGCCAGCGAACCGCCGCAAACCGACGCCATGGAAGAACTGCCATTGCTTTCCATGATCTCCGAAACGATCCGGATCGTGTACGGAAATTCCTCATAGGTAGGCATTACCGGTTTCAGGGATCGTTCCGCCAGATTTCCGTGACCGATTTCCCGCCGGCTGGTAAACCCGATTCGGCCCACCTCGCCGACACA
>RFIZ01000230.1 GCA_003695105.1 Fidelibacterota bacterium | reverse complement strand
TTATTGTAGAAGAGGGCTACGGTAATCATCCCGTGACAGGAATAACTTGGGTTGGGGCGACTTCTTTTGCAAATTATTACGGATTACGCCTGCCCACATCGGAAGAATGGGAGAAGACCGCCCGTGGCATCAATGATTGGAGTTACTGGAATGGTTTGGGTATGGCTGATTCCAACGCAACCAATTTCCTCAACAGCGGGGATCCCTTCGACAACGGCACCACGCCGGTGGGTTTCTACGACGGCACGTTGCACGGCACCTACCAAACCCAGGATGCTCCCTCCGATTACGGGGCCTACGATATGGACGGGAATGTAGCGGAATGGACCAGCACTCCTTCTTCAAGAAATGACAGGTCCTTTATCCGGCGTGGAGGTTGTTGGCAGTGGGAAAATTGGGATGCCAGGTATACCCGCTGGGATGAACCCTGGTTTGAAGAGCAAAACCCGACCAATGGCTTCCGCTGTGTCCGGGACATCAGCACTGCCCGGGCGCAATGGTTGAAAGAGAAGTTACGGAGGCGCCGTCCGCAATAGGGTCCGTTCGTGAAAACGCTGGCCAAACTGCTGCTGATTCTTATCCCGGTCTGGGGCTGGTGCCAGACCGACACCACCGCGGTGTTCGTAGGCATGTCCACCCTGTTTACCATCGATGGAACGGATCCGGTGGTGGATTGGATTTCTCCGGATGGAGGAGAAGGATATGCATCCGGAGCCACTATAACCGGGAACTGGACGGCGACGGATGAAAACCTGGCCACGGATCCCGTATCCATATTTATCGCGGTCAGTCCGGGTGGAAAATTCGATCCGGTCGTAACCAATATGTCCAATATCGGCAGTATGATGTTCGTACTGCCGGCAGTGAACACAGCCTTTGCCCGGATCAAGCTCAGTGTGGTCGATGCCTTCGGCAATGCCGGGGTGGACTTCAGCCAGGACTATTTTACCATTGGTCAGGCCGGAGGGTATCAGGATACAACCGCCGTCTGGATCGGAACCACTCCCACGCTGGTCCTGGACGGCATCGACCCTCTGGTGGATCTGATCAATCCGGTGGGCGGTGAAACGTTTGCCAGCGGTGGTTCCATCACGGTGGACTGGACGGCTACGGATCCTTCTTTGGCAGCCCGACCCCTATCCATTGCTTTGGCCACAGCCCCGGGACGGCCCTTCCGGCTTCTGGCGGACACCCTGGATAACGCTCCCCCCGTGTCCCTTTTTTTACCGGCGATCGATTCGGCTTTCTGCCGCTTGCGGGTGACGGCCACTGACAGTTTCGGGAACCGAGGCCTGGCCGCGACCAGTGATTATTTTCGAATCGGATCGGGAGGAGGACTCCCCGTCGATACGACCGTGACCGTAGCCGATTCCACCCCTACCCTGACGGTGGACAGCCAGGATCCTTTCGTCGATCTGTTGAGTCCCGACGGCCAGGAAGCCATCCTGGAAGGTACGGGTGTGTCCGTCACCTGGGTGGCAGCCGACGACAGTCTGGTACCCAATCCGATCGATATCTCTCTGGCTACTTCCATCGGAGGCCTGTTCGAACCGCAGGTGACCGCCACCGGCAACGATGGCAATGAATCGTTTCTGGCGCCCAATGTGGTGACCGATTTTGCCCGGGTACGAGTGGCGGCCCGGGACGCTTTTGGAAACGAAGGACGGGATGAGAGTCAGGATTATTTCAAGATCTTTCAGACCGGCACGGGAGCCATCGCCGGGTTTGTCCGGGCTACAGGCAGCGCCGAAGGCTGGCTTTATATCGGCCTTTGGTTTCCCGGCTCCAATCCTGACAGCCAGCCTGCCGATGTTACCCGCGATTCCATGTATGTGACCCTGGCTCCCGGCGATTCGATCCCTTACTCCTTTGCTAACTTATTGCCGGGTCTCTACACGGTCCGGGTCTTCTTGGATCAGACCGGTTCCCCGACCGTGGGTCCGGATTATTGTGACGGGGCCCTGGACTATTCGGGTGATTCCACCGGAATTCCCGTCGTGGTCAATACGGTGACCCATAAGGTGGATATTGAGCTGATACGCTGTCCTCGCCTCTATCCGCTGGCACCGGTATGGGTGTCGGCGCGTCCCCGGTACGGTTCCGTCGAACTGATCTGGAAGGCCGATCCCGAAGCGGTGACCTATCAAATCTATCGGGATACGGTACCCAATCCGACCCAACTCCTGGCTCAAACCAGCACTCTGGATACGGTGTTCCTGGATACCAGCGTAGAATCGGGTTCCAGTTATTACTATCGCTTGTCCTCCATCAATACCTATGGTAACGAAGGGGATTTTTCGTCCGATATGCTGGTCTGGTATCATCCTGTGGTAAGCTATTGGCAGGGGAGCTCGGCGAGTGGTACCTGGATTGATCAGTCCGGCCTGAACCATGACGGCACCCTGATCAATGCGGTGGATTCGGTGGTGAACGGCGACAGCGGTTTGTGGTTCAACGGACAGAATGCCTATGTGGCCGTTCCGGATCATCCGGATCTCAATCCGCCGGAGATCACGGTGGAGGCGATCATTTATCCCGCTGCCTGGGGCGGGAATAACCGCATCCTTCAAAAAGGCTTGGGTGACAACCAATATTTACTGGAGTCGGAAGGAGATCATCTGGAATTCATGGTCAATAATCAATCCTATTCTGTGATGATACCCCTTCCGCCGACGGACGAGTGGATGCATGTAGCCGGAGTATATGACGGAGACTCCGCCCGCATTTACGTCAATTACCAGGAGAGGAACCGGTTGTATGTCGGCCAACCACTGGCCGTAACCAGTGATCCCCTCTATATCGGTACTAAACAACCCGCATCCCCGGGCATCGATTTTTTCCACGGCGCCATCCAGGCGGTACGGATCGCCAATGTGGTTGTTCCTCCGGACCACTTTTTACGGTTCGATCCTGCGCCGCAAACTCCCCGCGGATTTCAGGGCACTGCCGGCGATCGTCGGGTGCAATTGACCTGGAGGGCCAATCCGGAACCGGATTTGGCGGTATACCGCTTATATCGGTCCACGGAAAATGGATTATTCCCCTGGCTGACCGATGTATCCCCGGCGGACACCGCCTACCTCGACACCACCGTCACCAACGGATCCTTCTATCGTTACGCCCTCCAGGCAGTAGATACACTTCAACATGGCAGTCACTGGGTGTACGCCGACAGTTTACATCCCAATCGCGCCCCGCTCTGGAGCGGACCCGCCGATACCAGTTTTTTTGAAGACGACACCCTGATATTGGACTTCGCCCCCTGGATATGGGATGACAGCGATCCCGATTCGACGCTCCAGGTGACCCTGTCAGGCGGGAACCAGATTCACTCCGATCAGACCGGCTCTTTCCGGTTTCGGTTTTGGATGTTGCCGGATCAATTCGGTGCCACGGAGGCGTTTTCCATCCGGGTCTCGGATCCGTGGGGCGCTGTTACGGACGCCGTCCTGACCTTGAGCGTCCTGCCGGTGAATGACGCACCGGTCATCACCAGTGCCACCCAGGTTCAGGCCGTGGAAGATGTGGAACTGGTCTACCACATGTCGGCCACGGATGTCGATCTGGACCCGGTCCAGTTTCAGGTACTCCATCTGCCTTCCTGGCTGATCCGGGACGGGCTGCAAATTCTGGGGACCCCCCGGGAAGGAGACCTGGATACCAGTTTCACCCTGATCGCCTCTGATTCCCAACTGGCGGACACCGCCCGGGTGGATATCACCGTCCAGCCGGTCAATGATCCGCCCGTGTACACCGGTGGACTACAGGCCGGCGCCACCGAAGATATCCCGTTTGTCTATTATCCCCGGGCTGCCGATCCCGAAGACAGTACTATCACTTTTTCCTATGCCTATGGACCGCAGTGGCTGTCCTTTGAGACAGACAGTCTGGTGGGCACACCGCGGGAAGGGGACCTGGATACGGTCTTCGCCCTGCACTTTACGGACGGTGACATCAGTGATTCGGTGGAAATCGCGCTGACGGTTCAACCCGTCAACGATCCGCCCCGGATTACCTCTCCGGCCACCTTTACTTTTACTGAACATATTCCCGATACCTTTCAACTGGCGGCCATCGATCCGGATGACAGCACTTTGTTCTGGTCCCTGTGGCAGGCCCCTCCCTGGGCATGGGTTAGTCACGACACACTGTTCGGCACACCGGAAGAAGGGGATAGTGATATCACGGCGGTCCTGGTCGTTTCGGACGGAGATTTGACGGACACCCTCCTGGTGTGGCTCCAGGTCATTCCGGTGAACGATCCACCGGTTCTGACATCGCCCACCGAAACCTATGCTACGGAGGACATTCATTATATCTATGTCGCTACCTGGCAGGACCCGGAGCACCAACCGGTGGATGTGGTGCTGTACAATCATCCTCCCTGGGCTACGGTCCACGGAGATACTCTGGAGGGCACACCGCGGGAAGGGGATACCAATACCTCCTTTTTCGTCAGGCTGACGGATGATACGCTGGTGGTTCAGTGGACCGTCTACATCCATGTGAATCCCGTTAATGATCCCCCGGTCCTGACCAACCCGGACACCCTGGAGGTGGTGTATAATCAATTCTTTTCCTATCATATCCAGGCCTACGATGTGGAGGATTCCACCCTGACCTTTCAGTATCCGGTTTTGCCCAGCTGGTTGTCGTCAGCGGCGGACAGTATTTTTGGTCTGCCCACTCTCCTGAATTCCGACACGGTCGTGCACGTGTTCGTTTCCGACGGTCAGCTCATGGACCACCAGTGGATCAATCTCCATCTGGTCCAGCCCGACGTGACTCCCCTGGTCACAATGGATACTCTGGAGGGAGAATACCATGGGATGATTCCGTTCACTATCCGGGTGGATTCCTCCCTGCAGGTGCAATTTTCCGATTTCCAGTTTGACTATTCCCTCGATGGAGCTTCCTGGACTCCGGCAACGGTATTGGATCCCACCGGGACGGGAGGCTATTCCGATTCCATCCCCGTCACCTGGGTTAGTCAGGGGAATCTCCATGACGTCGATCGCTATCCGGTCTGGTTTCGGAGCGCACTGGATCCTCAGGATGTGGCACGGTATTCGATCGTAGGCCCGCTTCGGGTGGATAATTATGTGGGTGAAATTCATATCCAAAATGTTTGGGACTACCAGACCGTCAGTAATGAATTCATCATACCCTTCACGATCGTGGACACGACGGGGGATCTACACACCGTTCAGGCTACCTATCTCTTTCCCGGGGGAGATGAAACCCCTTATCCCTGTACATCACCCGACACGGGTCGCACCTATTCCAGTTCGTCCTATACCGGTACCTTTACCTGGTATACCCAGTTCGATTTGGTCAACCTGGACACCATTGTAATCCTCTCTCTGACCACCTCCGACGGCTGGGAAACCAGTGTAGCCGACGGCGCCTTTTTGCATGTGGACAACCAGGTTCTGCCACTGCTGGCGGCGGAGATCCCTCCGGAAATCGGCTGGGCGGATACCCTGCAATTACAGTTTACCCATGCTTTGGATTCAACGACGATCGCCGGTGGGATTGTTGTCTCCTCCCGTCAGCATCAGGAATCGGGGTTTGTGACGACTCTTTCTCCTGGTGGCTACACGGTTGGCATCTTTCCGGACACGGGCGGTTGGACCAGTTTGGACTCGGTTACGGTCACCCTCAATCCGGCCCTGAAAGATCAATGGGGGAATCCTTTCGACGGAAACGGAAACGGAGACCCGGACGGTGCCGCCGATATCCTGTCTGTTTCCACCCGTATCCTGCCGTTGGGCGATTTCAACCGGGATGGCCAGATCAATTTTCCGGATGTAGTCCGGTTCCAGCGGGCCTGGTGGATTGGATCCTGGCTGGCGGCGGGTGATCTGGGACCGGCCGACGGAACCGTTCCCTATGTCAAACCCCTTTGGGACCACCGAATCGATTTTGAAGATTTGATGGTGTTTGTACTGATGTGGAACTGGTGGGATTCTCAGACCGGGACGCTGACCAAACCACTGCTGACTTCCTCCTCACCAGGCGGGAATGGATTCGATCTTGGGGTTCATCACCCGGAACGAAAACCGGGCGACCCCCTGGACGTGACCGAACTGTGGTTGACGGCGGATGATTTCCCGCCCGTGGCCGCCGTGGAGGGCGTCCTGCAATTTCCGGCGGAAGCCCTGACCTTCGACGGTGTGGTAACGTCTTCCGTACCGGAAGGATGGATCACCTGGAAACACGCCGCCCCCGGGGAGTTGCGTTTTCTGTTGGCGGATTTTCGTCCGGACCCGGATCCAGACTCCCCACCAGCGCTCCGATTCCGATTCCGCGTGGCCCGGGATGTCCCGGTTCCGGTGGGCTGGGAGATTCACAGCGCCGGATATGAAGGTGCGGACTATCCGGCTGTGATCGGTTCGAAAGTTATCCAACCTTTGCCCGATCTCCCGGCGGACTATGCCTTACAGCCGAACTATCCCAATCCCTTCAACCCTCTGACCCAAATTCGGTATGACCTGCCCCAGGACGACTACGTGCAACTGACCGTCTATAATGTGCAGGGTAAGCCGGTACGGACGCTGGTGAAGCAAGAGGAAGTCGCCGGCCGTCACCGGGTGCAATGGGACGGTCGGGATGAGGAAGGTCGGGAAGTGGCTTCCGGAATGTATCTGGTGAGTATGACGACCTCTTCCTGGTCGGCTGTCCGGAAGATCATGCTGTTGAAATAGATTATCGATCCTGGTGTACCATCGGGACGAAGGCCACCGGCAAGGTTCGTTTTTTGGTGATCTTCCCCTGGCGATCTTTTGTGACCAACCACAGGGTTTGCCCCCCGTAACGGGGTCCCGCAGGCACCACCATTTTTCCGCCGGGAGCTAACTGGTCCAGGAGGGTATCCGGAATCGCAGGTGGCGCAGCCGTGAGGATGATTTTTTGAAACGGTGCTTTTTCGGGCCATCCCTGGTATCCGTCGCCGATTTTGACGTCCACGTTCTTGTATCCCAAACGTTGTAACCGTTGGGAAGCTGCCGTTCCCAGCTCCGGTATGATTTCGATGGTATACACCCGGGAACAAAGAGTGGAGAGAATGGCGGCCTGGTACCCGGAACCCGTACCGATCTCTAAGACGGTGTCTGTGGGCTGGGGGTCCAGGAGTTCGGTCATGTACGCCACGATGTAAGGCTGGGAAATGGTCTGCCCATGTCCGATGGGTAAGGGGTGGTCGTCATATGCTTCCGGTCGGAATTCCCGCTGGACGAAGAGATGTCGCGGCACGGTGCGAAAGGCCTCCAGGACCCGCGGATTGGTAATGCCGCGTCCCTGTAAATCCCTTCGCAGCATTCGTTCCCGGGCTGTCATCCATTCCTCCTGAGTCTGACCGCTAGACTGCGTCGCCAGGATCAGGACCAGCGCAAAGAGAATTACCCCGGGGTGCCGTTAGCGTTCATAGGTGCCCATCAGGGTGGCCTTGGCCAGGATATGACCCTCCATAAGAGCCTGTAGATCCGGTAATCGGGCGCCGGAATCCAGGTGGAGCGTGTCCACATCCAGGGCAAAGAGCGTAAAATAATAATGATGCGTCCCATGGCCCGGTGGAGGACAGGGACCCCCATATCCCGTACGGCCCCAACTGTTGGTTCCCTGTGTAAACCGGGTTTGATCGACCGGGTCCATTCCGGCTGGAAGACTGGACTGGGAGGGCGAAATGTTCCAGGCAATCCAATGGATCCAATCCCCCATGGGAGCGTCGGGATCTACACAGGTCAGGGCCAGAGACCGGGTGCCGGCAGGCACATCCTTCCAGGTGAGCTCAGGTGAGCGGTCCTTCCCTTCGCAGGAATATTCGGTGGGAATGGGTTGACCATCATCGAACGCGGGTGATTGCAAAATCATGGCATCCTCCTTTCCGGAGAGGGAAACGACGGCAACAAGGAGTACGATTCCCATAATCTTCCAGAAATGCATACAAAAACGTAGGGCAATTTGGGGTAATAGTCAAGCCTGTCGCCGGTGGGATGACATTGGAAAGGAATCCTCCCCAATCCGGGGAGGTGGCGCTTACGCTTGGGGGAAATTGGATGTAAATTCCATCTTAACAGAGGGGACATCTCATGCAGCGTCGTATTGCGTCTATTGGAATTGTGATCATCTTTTCCTGGCTTTTCGGCAAGGAAGGCTTATGGTTACCGACCCAAATTGCCTCGCTTCCGTTAGAGGAAGAGGGATTCCAGATCACAGCTTTGGATATTTACAATCCGGAAGGGGTATCCTTGAAGGATGCCATCGTCAATCTGGGAGGCGGAACGGCGGAATTCGTTTCCCCGGACGGTTTGTTGCTGACCAATCATCACGTAGCCTATGGCGCTGTCCAGCGGGCTTCCACCCGGGGGAAAGATTATCTGACGAACGGCTTTTTGGCTGCCACCCGGGAGGAGGAGTTGCCGGCTCCGGGTACCACCGCCCGGATTCTACTCCGGGCAGAAGACGTGACGGATCGTGTTCTGGACCAACTGGAGCGGAATTTGAGTCCCCTAGATCGGGAGCGGCAGATCAAAGCCCACATCCAGGCACTACGGGAAGAAGTTGAATCGGAAGGGGAGGATCTCGAAGCCAGGATTGCCGGGATGTATTCAGGACGTGAGTACTGGTTGTTTGTCTACCGCCGTTTTGATGATGTACGAGTTGTGTACATGCCCCCGCTGGCCATCGGTAACTATGGGGCGGAAATCGACAACTGGATGTGGCCCCGCCATTCGGGGGATTTTGCTTTCTTGCGGGTCTATGCCACTCCGGAAGGCCGGGGGCGGGAATATGATCCGGCCAACGTACCCTATCATCCTCAAACCTATCTGAAGATGTCCACCCACGATTTGGATCCGGGCGATGTGACGTTCATTCTGGGGTATCCCGGTCATACCAATCGATACCGGACATCCTATGCCGTCCGCTACAATCTGGAACGGGCCTATCCCCGAACGCTGCGGGAGTTCCGGCTGGTGATGGACTTGCTGGATTCCGTGTCCATGGGGAATCATATCGCTGAATTGAAAGTAGCGGGGCGAAAAAAAGGCCTGGCCAATTATCTCAAGAAAACACAGGGCATGCAGGAAGCCATGGAACGAGCCGGCTTTTTGGCCGAAAAGCAACAATTCGAACAGGACTTAACCGCTTTTCTCCAATCGCGACGCAAATGGCGCAAGCGCTACGGCGATGTGCTGCCGGCCCTGGAAGAACACTATCGAGCGCTGGCGGCGCGGGATCCACGGGATCATGTGCTGGACTTGTTTGGCTGGTTGGGAGGTACGCTGGCTGCCAACGCCAACGGGATTGTTTATACGGTGATGGAGCGGGAAAAACCGGTCGCTGAACGGGATCCCGATTTCAACGAAAAGGATGTACAACGACGGGTCGAACGGCTCCGATATTCCTATTACAGTTACTATGAACCGGCGGAGGAAGCCTTGTTGACGTGGGTGTTGACGGAGTCCCAGCGTCTGCCCACCGGAATGCGGATCGCCCCGTTGGATGATTTGATCCGGGAGCAGGGCACTCCGGCGCAGGCGGCTGCCTATCTGGTAGAGAATACGACTTTGGATTCTCTGCCGTTGGTGCAGGCGTGGTACCAGGCCTCTTCCGAGGATCTGCGACAGTCGGAGGATCCCCTCCTTCAGTTGGCGTTACACTTGTATCCCCTACTGGAAGAACATCGCCGTTGGGCGGAAACCTGGAATGCGGAAATGAAAGATCTGCGTCAGCAATATATCTCCGCTGTGGAACAGTTTCGCCGCAGGCCCATCTATCCCGACGCTAACGGAACTTTACGATTCACGTACGGACGGGTTGCCGGGTATTCTCCCCGGGATGCCGTTCGGTATGAGCCTCAGACCACCCTGAAGGGGGTGATCGAAAAGGATACGGGAGTGGAACCTTTCAACCTGCCTCCCGCGCTGCGGGACCTGGAGACCCGAAAGGACTTCGGCGACTGGATCGATCCGGAACTTGAGGACGTGCCGGTAGCTTTTACCCATCAGTGCGACATCACCAATGGCAATTCGGGCAGTCCGGTGCTGAATGCCTGGGGTGAATTGGTGGGTATCGCCTTCGACTTGAATTATGAGGCCCTCCTGGCAGATTGGCGCTACGATGAGAACCTCGAACGAACCATTTCCGTCGATATCCGCTATGTGCTGTTTGTGACCCAAAAGTTTGCCGGAGCCGAACGCATTCTCACCGAATTGGGGTACTGACTATGAAGCAGCATTCTGTAAGACTTTGGATCCTGGGAATGGCTGTCGTGGGTCTGGGACTGTTGACAGCCCAGGAATTCCCGGAAGCCGGAAAATGCAGCGCTGCCCGGGCGGCGGCAAAGTGGTTCCAGCATAGGTCCACTCTTACTC
>RFIZ01000229.1 GCA_003695105.1 Fidelibacterota bacterium | reverse complement strand
CTCCGGCCAGGATTTCGTTCACGGTCACCAGTTTTCGGTTGCCGGATGGACGAATCTCCACCTCCACCACTTTGTCGGCATCCACGTGTACGGGATCATTGAGAGTCACCCGGGCCAAAGCCGTGGCGAATCCTTCCGTATGGGTCAGACTCACTTCCGGCGGCTGCACGCCCAGGGCCGGCGCATTGGGAACCACCTCCACGACGTTGACGCCGCCGATGGTTTTGGAACATTCCAGGGGAGGTAAATTGCCTTCCACGCTCCCTTTGTCATAGGCGGTGACGGCATAGTAATAGGTCAGGCCGTTCACCAGGTTGGAATCGACATAGACCCGCGTCAGTCCGGTTTCATCCCCCATATCCATGTGATAACCCTCGGCGGAAGGAATGGGATGAGGACCGGAAAGGCCGTCGATCAGGTCGAACTGCGCCAGCGGTACATTACCAAAGGGAATCCCCTGGTTGTCCGTAATCACGTTCCCCCATTCCCCTTTCACATTGGACCGGTAGATCTTATAGCCTTCGAAATCTTCTCCGTTTACCGGGTCCACCGAATGTTCCGCATTATCTTTCCAGTACAGCGTCACCCGACCGTCCCCGGGAACCGCCACCACTTCCGGTTTATCCGGCGGTTTGGTGAATTGAAAACCCAGTTTATAGATCCAGTCCGCCACCTTGGCATTGGCAAAGAGATCATCCTTCCCCTGACCCATGACCAGGGCGATGGAAAAATTCTGAGATTCTCCCGGTTCCAGGGAAAAGTAGCCGGACCCGAAGATAAAAATGTTATCCGCCTCCTGGGCGATGTCGGCCGCGGACGCATAGGTTCCAGGTGTCATCCGGCGCCACATGATGTCGTCCATCTGAGCTTCTTCCGTACCATAAATGGGAGCCCAGAAACTGGTGAGACCGATCATGTCGGACTCATCCTTGTCCAGATATTCGAAGTCCGGTTCTCCGGGATCCGGTACACCGTTCCCGTTCAGGTCGTCGCTTTTCCCGTCCAGGTCCCCCCAATCGTCGATGCGGCCGTCGCCGTCGTCGTCGATTCCGTTCCACATGATGGGATCGTAATAGTTCCGGGCTTCAGCCGTATCCGCTGCCGCCTCTTCATCGGTGGCCTGCCAGTCGCCGTCATCGTCGATTCCGTTATAATAGCTCTCATCGACCATACCGTCGCCATCGTTGTCAACACCGTCATCGTCGAGACCCGGACTTTCCAGAAATTTATACCCCAGCCACCCCAGTTCGTCCCAGGGGATGTTGAAATCATTGCCGGACCCCTCCTTGTCCCAGCAATACACCATGGCCGACAGATCCAATTGGTCCCCGGTATAACTGTCAATGCCTTCATCATTCACAAACCCGGCGTAATCGTCGGAGAAATCTCCGGCGCCACCGATATGGGGATCCCCGATCATGCCCACCACCACTTTGTTCAGGGTTTTTTCACTCACATTGGTGATGGTGTACTGGAAAAAGATAATGTCCTCCGCCACGGAAGCGGCATACTGGTAGCCCCGGACCGTGACCTGCACTCCCAGTCCCCGGATGGATGAATCGGACGGAACCGGATAATACTGGAATTCCGCGTTATAGCGGTCGTCCATGACGTAATAACTTTCGAAATCCGCCACCGTCACGTCCTGGCCGAACTGCCCCGGCCACTGGAGATAGCCGTCGGCGTCCACCGGGAACAAGTCCCCCCAGGTATCGGGATCAGTGGAAATGGCGATGCGATCCTGGGCGGCATTGGCGTACCCGGGGAGCGGTTCCCAGCCCCACCAGTTGGCGCCGCCGGTGATGTCCCAGTCTCCGCCGTCCAGCATGCCGTCGGAAAAGATGGTGACCGTATCCCCGTCGGCATCCACCACTTCCGCCCCTACCATGGGACCGAATTCATACCCGTAGCCGTGGCTGGAAAAAGCCGGCCATTCCAGGGAGGGTTCCGTATTGGGACGGCCGATGGACCCGTAATTGTAGAACAGGGTTCGGACCTTGTTCCCTTCATGAATCCCGAATTTCCGGTCAGAATGGTCCATGGGTTTGGCCAGCCTCCGGCTTTGTTCCACCTCTTGCATGAATCGCCGGAAGTCCTCCTGGGTCCAGTATTTCATATGGCCCGGGGGCCGGTGTACCGTACCGGGGGTGCCCGCCGCCAACAGGGAGATCATCCAGACAGCGTACAGAATTCTTGTCATCGGTAAGTTCAATCGCATACGACCCTCTCGTTACAGGCTGAATTCCAGACCAAAATACACGACGCGCGGCGTGGAATACCAGTTGGGACGATTGGTGTATTCCGGAGTGGATTCATCCCCGAACCGTCCCAGGGTGTACCCCGCCCGGCCGGAAGTATCGTGCACGTAATTTTCATTCCGGCGGTCAAACAGGTTGTACACCTTCACGAATACCTTGCCCCGTCCCAGGGGCAGGGGAACGATTTTGTACGCCGTCACATCCACGTTGGCCTGCATGGGTTTGCGTCCTGAATTTTCTTCCGCCACCCGAATGAGGGCATTGGCGTCGGCAGGCGTATAGGGATACCCGCTTTCCAGACGACCGATGGCGCTGATTTTCCAGTTTCCCGGCGGACCCACATTCAGCACAAAGCGGAATGCGTGAGGCTGGTCCCAGTCCAGGTACACCACCTTTTTCTGAGGTTCAATCGACAGACGATAATCCCGACGGGTGCGGGTGGGATCGGATTCATTGCCCACCGCTACCTGGTAAGTGTAATCGACGGAGCCGGATACCCAGGTGGAGAGCCGTTTTTCAAAGGAGAAGGTAACCCCTTTCACATTGCCCCAGTCCCGGTTGATGAACAGGGCATAGCTGTCGGAACCACCGGGAAGAATGTAAATCCGTTGTCCAAGCAGGTTTTTCATGTCCCGATAGAACACTTTCACATAAACGGCCATGTCCAGACTGAGGGCTTGTTCGAAACCTACCTCATAGCTGACCGTTTTCTGGGGTTTCAGATCGGCGTTGCCGATATCACTCTTGATGACACCCGGCAGCACGTTGAAATCGGCATTTTCATACAACCGGCTGTAGGGCGGCATCTGGAAAAAATGTCCGTAGGAGAAAAAGAGTTTGCCGGTGGCAGTGATGGGAAATGCGATGGAAAAACGGGGACTGAACTGGGTTTTCACCGACGCCGGTTTGGTCTGGTTTGTATCCGGATTATTCCAGTCCAGGGCCACCCGACCGTCCGGATCGTAGTAATCCCAGCGGTAGCCGATATTCAGAATGAAATCGTCGGTTTCGATCTTGTCCTGAATGAACGCCGACATTTCCACCGGTTTGTTATTGTAGGAATTGGTGAGCAGACTGTGTTTGGGGATATCCACCGAACCGGGGATACCGTCTCCGTTGTCATCTTTGGCCGGATCCCATTCACCGTTTCCGTTGAGATCCGTGAACGTTTCACCTTCATCCCACGTACCGTTATCATTGGTATCGACCCACGGTTCGTCTTTGCGATCCACATTGATGGACCATGACAGAAGATTGAAGGCATGGTTACGACGTTCGAACCCGGCTTTGATTTCGTGGTGGTCCCCCAGCTGACTGGTGATGGTTCCGTTGAACAAATTGGTGGTCACTTCCCGTTCGTAGCGGGAATTGTTGGTCCCGCCGGAATAAAATTCATAATTGGAGTCCCGGACGTAATAGCCGCCCCAGACCAGACGGGGATCATAGGGATCCTTGTAGGCATAATATTCATAGAAATTGCGGGCGTGGGAAAAATTGAGGGTGTAAAAAGTTTTGGTGCCCAGCTGATGGGTCCATTGCACCATGTGGGTTCCCGCATCTTTCACATTCCAATAATGGCCCCACTTCAGATATTTCCGGGTATGACTGTAACTCTTCCAGGATTGATTCTGACTGATATAATTGTACTGCAGTTTGGCTTTCTTGCTGATATAGTAGGATAGTTTGGTCTGGAGATTCAGTTTGTCGAGGGGATTCATGGGAAACACTTCCCACTGGGAGGAATCCAGAGCCGCACCGTAGGCATTGTATTTGGTCAGACCGAACAGTGTCCCCTGCCGGGTATGTTTCCGTAATGAAACAAAGAAGCGCAGCCGGTCCCAGAAAGGCAGATACCCTGTGAGACTGGCTTCCAGTTCGGTCAGATTGTCCGGATTATACGGATTGGCATAATCCTGAATCCGGGGATGGATATCGATATCATAGTTGGTGAGCATATCGCCGGCCATATAGGAAACCGCCCCGTGATAGGCTTTGCCGGGGTTCTT
>RFIZ01000228.1 GCA_003695105.1 Fidelibacterota bacterium | reverse complement strand
TCCTGTATGGCGGGTCGGTCAAGCCCGGGAATGCGTCGGATTTGATCACGACCCCGGGAGTCGATGGCTTTTTGATCGGGGGCGCCAGTTTGAAAGCCGAAGATTTTCAACAAATAGCAACCATTGTCGAACAACAGTACGTAAGGAATTAAATGTTAGGATTTTTGATTTTCATCCATACCGTGGTCAGCGTTCTGCTGGTCATTGTGATCTTGATGCAGGCCAGCAGCGGCGGCGGGCTGTCGGGGACGTTTGGCAGTGCCGCCACCAGCGCCATCTTTGGCGGACGGGGCGCTGCCACTGTATTGAGTAAATTAACCACCTGGCTGGCAGTGATCTTCATGGCTCTGGCCGTTGTCATCAGTCTGGTGGGGACCGGGGCCACGGGTCAGCAGGAGTCGCTGCTGAAAAAAGAAGCCAGCAACCAGGTGGTGACACCCGGTGCGGATCTTTCGTTGCCGGCCGGCACCGAAACGTCCGGAAATCCGTAATCAAACCTGCCGAAGTGGTGGAACTGGTAGACACGCTGTCTTGAGGGGGCAGTAGGGGAAACCCTGTGCGGGTTCGAGTCCCGCCTTCGGCACAAAGAATTCAGGGAAACACAGGATGCAGAATAAAACCTTTTTATGGCTGGCAACAGCCCTTTTACTATCGGTAAGTCTGTGGGCGCAGTCGGCCGATGTACTCTATGAAACCGGAATGTCCCGGTTTCAGAACAAGGATTGGGAAGGAGCCAAGGAATTGTTCCAGAAAGCCGTCGATACGGATCCATCCTATCATCCGGCTCTGTTCCAGCTGGGGCTGACCGAGTTCCGGTTGGGAGATACCAAGAATGCCAAGGAACACATGAAACAGGCCATTTCTATGGATCTGGAAAACAAGGAGTATCGCAGCCAGTATAAACTCCTGGGTGAAGTAATATCCATGATGAGCGACGGCGTACGGAGCATGAACAATGGCGCTTACGACGAGGCGTTTGAAACCTACCAGCAGGTGCTGGAAAAGGATCCCAACTTTGCCGAAGCCGCCTATTCCATGGGTCTGGCCAAATACAAGTTGAAGGATTACGACGCGGCCGTAGCTTATTTCAAACAGGCCCTGGAATTGAACCCCACGCATGAAAACGCCCGGGCCGCCATCACCAATGTGGTGAAGAATACGTTCAATGATGCCAACAATTCTTATCGGCGGGGGGATCTGGAAACCGCCCTGGAACAATATCAAAAGGTGTTAGAAATCGATTCCACCTTTTACCAGGCTCAGTTCCAGATCGGGGTGATCAATACCAAAATGGGAATGTACACGGAAGCTATCCAGGCCTACCAGGATGCGTTGCAGATCAATCCGGATTTCTACAAAGGATGGTACGTCCTGGGACTGGCCCAAAAGAAGCAGGGGAACCTGGACGGAGCGATGGAATCCTTCCAAAAAGCCATCGATGTGAATTCCGGCTACTCCAAAGCCTATCTGGCCATCGCCACGATCTATATGTCCCAGAACAAATACGAGGAGGCCATCAAAATCCTGAACCAGGCCATTCAGGTGGATGCTTCCTATGGCCCGGCCTATGCCGCCCTGGGGAAAATCCATGTGGACCGGGAGGAGTATGAAGAGGCCGTTTCCCAGTTGGAACTGGCGGTTTCCTTTGATGACCGGGACTACAAATCCTGGTACCATCTGGCCGTCTCCTACAATCACCTGAACAATTGTGAAAAAGCTCAGGAAGCGGCCCGGAAAGCCACTACGTTGAAAAAGACCTTCGGTGGAGGCTGGATTGAACTGGGTATCGCCGAATACTGCGGAGGTACGGGGAATAAAACGGCCGCTCTCAACGATCTGGAACAGGCCCGGCGGGACCGGCAATGGAGAAAAATGGCGGAATATGAAATGGACAAGATCAAAAATCCCGCCAAATACGAACAATAGATTCTACTGCCATGATTAAAGCGGTCATTTTTGACCTGGACAACACCCTGCTTGATTTCATCAAAATGAAGCAGGATGCAGTCCGAGCGGCTATCTCAGCCATGATCGAGGCCGGCCTCAATATCGATCCGGATGAGGCTTTTCAATCCATCTTTGATCTGTACCAGGAAAAAGGCTGGGAAAATCAGGAAGTCTTCAACGACTTCATGAAACAGACGATCGGCAAGGTCGATAATAAATTCCTGGCCGCCGGCGTCGTAGCCTATCGTCGCGCCCGCGAAGCCAGTCTGCTGGTGTATCCCAATGTGAACCGTACGTTGTTCACCCTCCTGAAAATGGGTATCAAACTGGCGGTGGTGTCCGACGCACCCAGCCGGGAAGCCTGGATGCGCATTTATTATCTCAATCTCCATCACGTATTTGATGTAGTACTCACTTTTGATGAAACCCGGGTAAGGAAACCTTCTCCGGTTCCCTTCAAAATGGCCCTGGATCGGTTGGGGATCACCGCCGACGAAGCCTTGATGATCGGAGACTGGCCGGAGCGGGATGTGGTCGGCGCTAAACAACTGGGAATACGAACTATTTTCGCCCGCTACGGGGACACCTTCGGTACCGTTCATTCCGGGGCGGACTGGGACATTAACGACATTTATGAAGTCGTAGGTATCGTTCAAGAGCTCAACCGTGGATGATGTATCGGTTGGAACGGACCTCGTGTCCGTCCAGCGAATCCAATCCATACTCAACTCTCCTCAAAAAACCCGCTTTCTGGACCGCGTCTTCACGCCGGCGGAACAGCAGTATTGCAATAATAAAGCCAATCCCGCCGTTCATTACGCCGGCCGGTTCGCGGCCAAGGAAGCTGTGCGCAAAGCCTGGATGTCCAGAAGATCGCAGGCCGAAGAAGTGCTGCCCTTCCGGCACATTGAAATTTTACCTCTGGAAAACGGAGCGCCGCAGGTAACCATGGAACTCCTCCCCCCCACGGAGAACCGGCTGGTTCTCTCCATTTCCCATACGGAAGAGTTTGCCGTGGCCACAGCCATCATTTACTCATGATTCGGCTGGTGACCAGAACTCAGTCACGGGAGTTGGATCGCATCGCTATACAGGAGCGGGGCATCCCCGGAACCGACCTCATGGACCGGGCTGGTCAGGCCCTTGCAGCCCGAGCCCTGACCCTGGTGCCCGACACCGAATTGCCTATCGGTATTTTGTCCGGAAAAGGGAACAACGGGGGCGACGGGTTTGCTGCCGCACTCCATATCTGGAGCGAAGGGAAAACCGTGCGGGTATTCTCGACCATCCCGGAGGAAGAGATCGCCGGCGACGGATTGTATTTTTTCCAGCAATGCCGCCAGCGCAGTATCCCAATCGACTTCGTCACGACACCGGCGGAAATGCCTTCCTGCGCGCTGTGGATCGATGCCCTTTTAGGAACGGGTTTCCGGGGTGAATTGAGACCCCACGTGCGTCGGTGGACGGAATTTCTCAACCACCAGGAGGCCCCGGTTCTGGCCGCGGACATTCCCACCGGTGTGGATGCGGAAAGCGGTACCGCAGCCGCGGGGGCTGTCCGGGCGACCGCCACAGTGACGATGGGGTACCTCAAAACCGGTATGGTTTTAGAGCCGGGTCGCACCTGTTGCGGACCCGTCGAAGTAGCCGACATCGGGTTTCCGGATCTATGGGAGGA
>RFIZ01000227.1 GCA_003695105.1 Fidelibacterota bacterium | reverse complement strand
TCTCCGGTCTGGAGGAAGGGGGTCACATCGTCCAGTTCCGTAATGGCGGTGTTGAAGGCATCCCGGGCAATGACACTGAGATCGCTTTTCAGCTCTTCCCATTCGCGCCGCTGCCGCCGGGAAGCTTCCATCTCTGCCAACAGAAGATCCAGTTTTTCCTCGATGGTCGCGAGGCGATCGGTGTCCAACGCAGCCGTACTCATGTCAGGCTCGCTTTCCTGCCATCACCATCTGGGACTCGATGGGCAGTTCGGCTCCCTTCAGGAGCAGATTCCAGTACATCCAGCGGAACATCAGTTTGCCGTAGTGATTCATTTTGGTTTCTTCCAGGAGGGAAAAGGGTCCGATCCCCGGGAGAGGGAATTTGCCCGGCAAAGGTTCCGTGTCGTAGTTGAAATCGATGAGAATACCCTTACCGAAGCCGCTTTCGATGTAACAGTTGGCGTGTCCGTCGAACCTGGCCCGGAGAGGACGACCTTCCATCGCACTCAACAGGTTTTCGTATAAAATGTCGGCTTCGAAATGGGCCACCGAACCGGCTTTGGAACTGGGTAAATCGGTGGCGTCTCCAATGACAAAAATGTTGTCATAGTCCCGGGAGCGGAGGGTGTGTTTGTCGGTGGGAACGAAATTCAATTCGTCGCCCAATCCCGACCGGGCTATGGCTTCGTCACCCATGTTGGTGGGAATGGTGACCAGGACATCGTACTCCACCGCCTGATCCTCCCAGGAAACGATCCGGTTCTTGTCCGGCTCCACCCGGGCGATATTGAAATCGGGGACCAGATGAATATGTTTGCGCGCCAAAAAATCACCCAGAATCCGGGAAGCGCGCGGCTTGGTAAAGGCGCCGTCCAGGGGAGTCACAAAGGTGATGTCCACCCGATCCCGGATTCCCTGTTCCGTGAAGTACCAATCGGCCAAGAAAACGAATTCCAAGGGGGCCACGGGACATTTGATGGGCATTTCGGCGATATTCAGGACCAGCTTTCCCCCTTGCCAGTACTTGAAAAACCGTCCCAGAGCCGTGGCCCCTTCCAGGGTGTAAAAGTCGAAAATATTTTTTCGCCAGCCGGATTCCAGCATGCCTTCAATCTCCTGGGGAGCGATGCGACTGCCGGTGGCAATGATGAGAAAGTCGTACGGCAGGACCGTGCCGTTTTGCAGCCGTACCCGGTTTTGCTGGGGTTCGATTTTATCGATGATTTCGTAGTGAACGTCCACCCCCGGCGGAAAAAACTCCTGTTTGGGCTTGACCACATCCCGGGGCGTGTACATTCCGAAAGGGATGAACAGAAAACCGGGTTGATAATAGTGGGTTTTTTCCTGATCCACGACGGTGATATGCCATTCGGCGGGGTCCAGGACGGGATGCAGTTTGTTCACCATCATGGTCCCGGCCGTGCCTCCGCCCAAAATAAGTAGTTGTTTCATGGTTCCGTCTCCTGATTGTGCGGAAAAAATGTTCGGAAGAGCCCTTTCAGATCCTGACACTGCTCCGGTAACCGGTAGACCGGACAGGTTCGGCAGTTTTCCTGCTGGCAGGCGGGGCCCTTGGTGGTCACCTGCCAACAGGGCTTATTCAAAGAGGTGTAGGCGTCACACTGGCTCGCATCGGCTTCACTGCAGGGCTTGATCAGCCAGCAGGGAACCTGGGCAAACAAGGTGCTCATTCCCGCCAGGTTTAAACCGAATTCATCCAGGTGCTTGCGGATACAGAGAATGCGCTGCACATCGGTCTGGGAATAGAGATAGCGGTTGGTTGGTGTCCGGTAGGGAATCACCAAACCCAAATCCACGTACTGACGCAGGGCATAAACGGACGTACGGGACAATTCCGCCGCCACCCGCAGGGGATACACCGGCTTGGTGGGATCCTGCATTCCGGTGTCCGGATTTTGATTATCTGGTGTATTCATGGCAGAAATTCTGTGGTATTCACAACAGAAATTAAGGGTTTGAGGGGTATAAGACAAGAAAAAAAGACCAGAATATCTTTTTATCCTGACTACTGAGGTACACAGGTGCCGGCTTAGGAAAATTCAGACAAATTCAGCGAAGTCCAGGTAAACATTCCCTGCGATTGCCGGGACGACGGACGGGTACCGTAGGTGGGAGCGGTGGCCTGGCGGCGGGAATACCCTCTCAGCGGTTATCCTGCCGGAGGGTCTCCTGTTCCAGCAGCAGTTCCAGGATGGTTTCCTCCAGGGATTCCTTTGTAGTCTGGAGAGATATCAGCGCTTCGTAATCGGAAGACCGGACCGGATCTTCCAGTTGGGTAACGACCTCCCGAAGTTCTCGTTCTTTTTCCCGGAGGAGGCGGTCCAGGGTTTTCAGACGATTGTTTCTCCGTCTCCGCTCCCGGAATTCCCGGGCCCGGGTCGATGAAGTCGGACCCGGGAGTACGGGTCCGGGTGGTTCCCGATTCTGTTCCTGATTCCGGAGATAATCGGAGATGGTCCCCTGGTAGATCCGGAGAGCACCGTTCCTCACGGCTACGGTGGTCGAAGTAACGGTATCCAGCAAGGTTCGATCATGGGAGATCAGAACCAAAGCACCGGGATAATCCGCCAGAGCCGTTTGCAGGGCTTCGCGGGTCATGAGATCCAGGTGGTTGGTGGGTTCATCCAGCAGGAGGGCATGGGCCGGTTGGGCCAGGAGTCGGGCCAGCACCAGGCGGGCCTGTTCACCGCCGGAAAGGATGCCCACCCGTTTGTGCACGTTGTCTCCGGTAAACCGAAAGGCCCCCAGATGGGAACGCAGGGCTGTCTCCCCCCATTCCGGTGCCACGGACGCCAGACTTTCCAGCACGGTCTGATCCGGGTCCAGGTTTTCTTCGTGATGCTGGGCGTAATAGCCCAGGCGAACATCCGGCCCTACCCGGCGATCGCCGGAGG
>RFIZ01000226.1 GCA_003695105.1 Fidelibacterota bacterium | reverse complement strand
CGATTCAATATGGTCTGACGGTGGGCGAACTGGCCCGGCTGGTCACCGGCCAAAACTGGATATCATCCGTGCCGCCGCTCAAGATCGTCCCCCTCCAGGGCTGGGAGCGCTCCCGTTGGTGGGATGAGACGGATATACCCTGGTATTCGCCGTCGCCCAATATTCCGGACCTGGAAACGGCCATCCTCTACCCCGGCCTGTGTTTGTTCGAAGGGACAAACGTGAGCGAGGGACGGGGAACCGACCATCCCTTCCGCTGGATCGGCGCCCCCTGGATCGATGGCAAAGTCTGGGCGCACCAATTACTGGACCGCCGGCTGGCGGGCATCTTGTTCGAACCCGTCGTCTTTACCCCCGTGGATCTTCCCGGACGGGCGCTGAATCCCAAGTATGAAGGACAGGTTTGTCAAGGGGTTCAACTGGATGTCATCGATCGTAATCATTTCGATCCGGTGAAAACGGCCGTGGTGATGCTGACGGTCTTGCGGGAGATCTACCCGGACCAATTTGAGGTGAATGCATCGTGGCTGGATAAACTATGGGGCAGTCATGGTCTGAGTGCTTTCCTCCGGCAGGAACCCGGCGCCGGCCAGCCTGCCTGGGAGAGTACGGAAACCGAATTCCGTCAGCTGGTGCGGCCGTACTTGTTATATCCCTGAGCGTCAGAACATCACCGTCAGGGACGTCCCGGTCACCAGTTGGAACACCCCCATTTCCCGGGCTACGTAATCCAACGACAGGTTGGCTTTTCCGTGGAAATGGGTCCGGAGGCCGATGCCGTAAGTCCAGCCCCGTTCCCGGTCGGGTAAAAACAAATTGTTCTGGCCCAACCGCAGGAAGAGAAAGTCCCCCCAGCCATATTCCACGCCTAGGTTGACATATTCCCGGTTGTCATTGGGATGCACGGCATCTACGGCCAGGGTAAGGTGCTGGGTCGAACCCAGCCGCCAATCTTTACTCAGGCCTACCCGCATGAGGAGGGGCAGTTGCCAGGCCCAGGTATCCAGATGGGCGTCGATTCGATCGTTATTTCCCGCTTTCTGTTCGTCGATATCGACTTTTTGCTGGGTGTCCCGTCCTTCCAGCTTCAGTTTGTCACCAAAATTGCTGATGGACATACCCAATCGCCAGCCCCGGTTCCGGGTGCGAAACAGAGTACCGATATCTATGGCCGTAGACCGGGAATGCATATGCCAGATTTGTTCCTGGATTTCCTTGACGGTCACTCCAAAAGAAAAGCGGTCTGTCAGACGCCGGGAATAGGCCAGGCCGAACGCCACGTTGCCGGCCTGAAAATATTCCCCCGTACCTTCAGGGTAAAAGACCGTTCGCACCGGTTCGTCATCCATGGTAACCCCCGTATAAAACAGGCCGACGGTGCCATTCGACGGCAGGGGAATCACCGTCCCGGCAAAGTCGTAGCGGATGTCCACCAGCCACGGGGAATGGTAGAATGTGGCCTGGGGATGGGTCAATTCACTCATTCCGGCCGGATTCCAATACAGGGCCGTGACGTCGTTGGCCACGGACACAAACGCTTCGCCCAAACCACCGGCCCGGGCCCCGACGCCGATTTCCAGGAAAGTGGCGGCGGTAGTACCCACCTTGCTCACATGGCGCACAAACTGGGCGGAGAGGCAGACGGGAACCGTCAGCAGCAGGAATATCGCCAATCGCCGTTTCATTTGATCACCGCCAGTTTTCCCACGGTTTCACCGATCCCGGGAGCTTCCACATGATACAGATACACCCCGTAGGCGATTTCCAGTCCGTCCCGGGACAGGAGATTCCATTCTTCGGCCCCGTTTTCGTTCACATCCGAATGGTGGAGGGTCTGCACCAGATACCCGGATAAGGTGTATATCCGAATCGTGCACTCCCGGGGTAAATGAATGAATTCCACCTTCCGCGTGCCGCGGCCGGAGGCGAACAGATGTTGCGGTTCCCATGAGGCCGTTACCACGTAGGGATTGGGCACTACCGCAATGCGATCCAGTTCCTGTCTGGCCTGCCGGACATCCACCCGGGAGCGGGTAGTGGTGAAAGAGTACCGGTCCCGCGCATCGAAGGGTTTGGAAGTATAGATTCCGATGATATCACCTGCCTGGGCCGGTTCGACCGGGACTACCGTTGTATCCAGCGTCCAGGTCGTGTCATTGACGAATACGGTATCGATCATCAGGGAATCCACCGCGAAATCCACCTGATAGCAGGTATTCATTCCTGATTCGCCGTACAATATGATTATCGGTTCATCCACGTCCCAGACTCCGTCGTGATCATTTTCGATAATGACAAACCGGCTGGGCTTGTTTGCGGACAGGTTCCACACTGAAAAGGGCGCCGCCACTCCGAACAGGGCGTCACTGCTGACGGAATCGCCCAATCCACCCTCCCAGCGGATTTCATAATCGGCGGGATAGAGCACGCCCTGAAAGTCCGACACTTTAACGGTGGGCACCCACCCGCAGTCTCCCGTAATCCAGCCGCTGGAATCGGCCAACAGGGCCAGGGGGTCGTCGTACACCAGCAATTGAATGCCGTCAAACACCGGATTCAAAGCCTCACCCTGGACATAGTCACTCTGATACAGCGGAAAGTATTGATAGGACACCAGATAGGTGGTGCCCTCCTCCAGCGAACCGTCCAGTTTCTCGATGAGACCCAGTTCGCCATCCACCTGGTAATCCACGCCCGCCTGAAAAGTGGTGGTGCCGGAGAGGTTCGTCAACCGGACCGAAGCCACATCCACCGGCTTGTGAGGCAGGCCTGCCCAGCCGGCCACAAATTGCACCGTATCCGTCAATACCTGCCCGTCCCGAACGGAATAGACCGTTTTCCCGCCTGTCCGGGCGAATTCCACTTCATAGGGATTCTGGTCCTTCACCTGAGACGGATCCCGGGTCAGCAGGACCAGCCGACCGGTTCCGGCCCCTGAATCGTGGGTAAAAAAGTCATTTGGGTGATCGGAATAGTTGGGCGGCACATACCCGGCCACGGGAGCATTGGGGGTCACCTGCACCACATTCACATCCAAAAATTCCACTTCACCATTGGCGGCCTGTTTGACGATGATGGGACATTCGGAAGGCACCAGCGGTTGGAGATTTTCATATTCCGACAGTCCCCGTTCATAGAAATCCGTATCATAACCCTTGTCGTAGGCCGTGATTGCATAATAATAGGTCTGCCCGTTTTCCACGGTCGTATCCACCCAGATATGTCGCAGACCCGTATCCTTTCCCATATCGAACTGAATCCCGTTGAAAGCGATGGGATGAGGTCCCGTGAGTCCGTCTTCGTAATCGAACTGGGCAATGGGCTTCCTGAAGGTGCGATTGCCATAGGCATCGGTAATGATCCAGGGTTCCAGCAGTGCCGGATCGGTGGCGCGGTAAATGCGATAGCCCTCGAAATCCGTGCCATAGATGGGATCTTTCGATAATTCGGCGGCCTGATCCCAGTAAAGGGTTACCCGGTGGTCACCTGCCACGGCGGTGAGAGTGGGTTTTTTCGGCGGCTTGGCAAAGTTGTAATCGGAATTATAGATGGCCTGCATGGTGACTGCATTCCGGAGTATATCGTCCTGGTCCTCACCAAACACCATGGCCACGGCGAATTTCTTCCGTTCGCCGGGAGCCAGCGTAAAATAGCCGGAACCGTACAGAAAAGTCTGATCGACCGTCTGTTCCGGAACAGAGAAAAATCCGGGCTGGAGCTGATCCCAGAGGACTTCATCGTCGGAGGCGGTGATGTTGGGCCAGGGAGCGGCAAAAAAACTGGTCAGTCCGATCTGGTCCGATTCGTCATTGTCGGTGTATTCGAAATTGGGTTCTCCCGGATCCGGCTGTCCGTTCCCCTCCGTTCCATCGGCATCGGGTCCGGGATAGCCTTCATACCCGGGTCCCAAACCGTCCGTACCCAGATCGTCCGTAGCCGGATTCCAGTCCCCGTCGTTGTCGATCCCGTCGAACTGGCTCTCATCGATCATTCCGTCCCCGTCGTTATCGATGCCATCGTGGGGGTTCCCCGGTGACTCCAAGAATTTCCACCCGAAATATGCCGGTTTGAACCCGCCTTTGGCATCACTCCATCCGTCGTGGTCCCATTGGTAGACGATATCATTCTCCTGATCGAACCAGGCATCATCATCCCGCTGATCCCCGTCGTCGCCGATATCCGCATCCCCGTACATGCCGAACACCACCGTATCCAGAGGAGAGGTCCCGGTATTGGTGATCCAGTAGGTCCAGATGATGATATCCTCCGCCGCCACATGCGCCCATTGGTATCCCCGCACCTCCACTTTCAACCCCAGGCCCCGTTTCCCGGAATCGTTGGAATCGGGGAAAAAGGCAAATTCGTCATTGTAATAATCATCCATGACAAAATAGGATTCCTGATCGGCGCGGGAGTATTTCCCGTACTGACCGTTCCAGAACCCGTCCCAGGTTTCGTCCCGATCGGGCCAGGTTTCGGGCCAGGATGCGGGATTGTCACTCATGGCAATGTTGTCCTGATTGGGATTGGCATAACCCGGTTCCGGCTCAAAACCCCACTGATACCCCAGCGGAGAAAGATCCTTGCCGTTGTTGGAGACCATTCCGTCCGACACGATGTGAATCCGGTGTCCGTTCGTGTCGACCACCGATGCCCCGACCACGGGGGTGAATTCGGCAATGTAGGAACGTCCCGATCCCTGGGGATAGATCCCGGAATCGTATCGGCCGCCGATGGTCCAGTCCCCGATCCCGCCGTAATTGTAAAAGCGGGTCAGGATTTTATTTCCGTTATGGACACTGACTTTCCGGTCTTCCCGGCTCATCGCTTTCGGACGGGGCCTCAGCGGAAGCTCCATATCCCGCTTCTCCGACTGCCCCCGAACCGGGGCAAGCAGCAGAATCAGGGGGATCAAAGTGAAGACCCGTCTCATAGGTCCAGGGACACTCCGATTTTCACCTCCCGGGGGGGTGAATAGTAATCCGGTCGGGTGAGATACTCTGACAAGGTATTGTAGCGTTGTTGTTCCGGCAAATAAGTGGATACCAGGGAATAGGTGGCCCGTCCCGTATCGTTGTACACCAGGCGTTCATTCCGGCGATCGAAGAGGTTGTAGACATTCACCTGCCATCGCCAAGTCAGACCCAGCAGCGACATGGACCAGGAGGACCGCAGATCCACCTGAAATTGAGGCGGTTTCCGTTCGCTGTTCTCGAAGGAGATCCGGGTCCCGGCCAGTTCCGGGGTATAGGGCAGGCCGCTGCCGTACTGTCCCACCAGACTCACGCGACCGGAACGACCCCAGTAATAGGTCACGGTCCCGTTGAGAGTGTGGCGCTGGTCCCAGTCCAGCGGGACCAACTGTTTTTCCGGTTCGTTCCCGCTGAGTTCATCATAGTAGGCTGTGGCCGGATCGGAGGCATTCCCTTCAGCGACGGAAAAGGTATAGTCCAGGGACCCGGACACCGCTCCCATCCGCCGCAGAGTGACCGAGGCGGTTACCCCCCGGACATTGCCGTAATCCCGATTGACATACAACGCGTAGCGATCCCCGGCGACAAACGTGTCCAGGATCCGGGTGCCCAATAAATTCCGGATATCCTTATAAAAACCGGTGACGTCGATGCCCACAAAACGGCCGATCTGCTGCTGAACACCCACTTCATACTGCGTGGTGCGTTCCGGTTCCAGGTCAGCATTGCCCATGGTCGTGGACAGGCTGGGGGTCACTTCGAAATCAGGATTGAGATAGAGGTACGTGAACGGTGGTATCTGAAAGAAATGTCCATAGGAAAAGTGCAACACCCCTTTGTCGGTAATGGGATAGGCCACCGCCAGCCGGGGGCTGAACTGTGATTTTGGGCTCGCGTCCTTGTACCAGTACTGCAAGCGTTCGGCTTCGGTTTTGGCATTGTCCGGGGTCATTTCCTCCAGGGAGATGGACCCGTCTCCATCCAGATCGTGATACTGATTGACAGGCTTCAAGGGATCCCGATAATTGGGGTCGGCCGGATCGGATAATACTTTCCAATTCGGTTGGAAGGCGTCATACCGGAGTCCCAGATTCACCACCAGATCGGAAAATTCGATTTTATCCTGTACATAGGCCGACCATTCCACCGGTGAGCGGTGATAGTGGTCATAATTCACGGTATGGTCTTCCGGCACCTGGGGCAGATAGCCGGTCGTTTCATTCAGCAGGGTGGCGTAGTTGGTGAAATCGATGCCGGTTTTGCGGTGTTCCAATCCCATGCGCAGTTGATGAAGAGCCGAAACCTGGTTCAGGTATTCCAGCTTCCAGGTCTGGACGACGGTCTGGCGCTCATAATGTCCCATCTGGTAGCCGCCGACGTAAAAATTGTATCCGGCGGCTTCACTGAAAACTTTGGGATCCACATCATACCGGGGATCGGTCGGGTTTTTGAAAACGTAGTACTGGGTCGCATTGGCCCCGCGCGAATAACTGGCCAGGACATAGGATTGGGGACTGAGAGATTGATCCAGTTT